>JBEBGP010000363.1:0-2326 GCA_040081045.1 Candidatus Nitrotoga sp. | reverse complement strand
AATTTATGACAGGCATTGCCCCTATACAAGAAATCATCGCCGAAATCCGTGCCGGACGGATGGTGATATTGGTGGACGAAGAAGACCGTGAAAACGAGGGTGATCTGGTGATGGCGGCAGAATTTGTCACGCCCGAAGCCATCAACTTTATGGTCAAACACGCGCGCGGTGTGGTATGTTTGCCAATGACCGAGGCACATTGCAAGCGGCTTAATTTATCGTTGATGGTGCGCGATAATGGCTCGCCATTGGGCACTAATTTTACGCTGTCTATCGAAGCAGCCATCGGTGTGACCACGGGAATTTCCGCTGCCGATCGCGCACGCACCATACAAGTTGCGGCAAATAAAAATGCCACGCCCGGTGACATTGTGCAACCCGGCCATATCTTTCCATTGATGGCAAAAAACGGCGGCGTGCTGGTGCGGGCAGGCCATACCGAAGCGAGTTGTGATTTGGCGGAATTGGCCGCGCTTACCCCGGTGGCGGTGATCTGCGAGATACTCAAAGACGATGGAGAGATGGCACGACTGCCGGATTTACTGGCGTTTGCAGAATTACACGGACTGAAAATTGGCACCATCGCTGATTTAATTCAGCATCGTAGCCAGCATGAAAAATTGATTGAGCGCGTAGCGCGCCGCACCGTGCAAACCGCCTATGGTGCGCTCGATTTGTTCGCCTATACAGATAAAACGACACAGCACACGCATCTGGCATTGGTAAAAGGTAACATTCACCCGCAACAGGAAACTTTGGTGCGGGTACATGAACCTCTTTCAGTTATAGATTTTATGGAACATTCCAGTTTCAATAATTCGACCAGCGTACATGATGCCCTGCTCAAAATCAGCGCGTCAACCAGCGGCGTGCTGGTGTTATTGCATCATGCTGAAACATCCGGCGATTTGTTGGCACGCGCGGTGGCAGCTGTCGAAACTCACCACGCTGTGCAATGGGATCCGCGCAGTTACGGCATTGGCGCACAAATATTGCGTGACCTGAATGTCGGCAAGATGCGCTTGATGGCTACACCGCGCAAATTGCCAAGCATGGTCGGCTTTGGTTTGGAAGTGGTGGGCTATATGCACGCCAATCAGTAGAAACCGTAAAAATATCAACCGGGGTAATTTTAGAAAGCGCGCATGAAAAAAGGCACAAAGAATTTGAATGGCTCAGCATTACGCATCGGCATCGTACAGAGCCGTTTTAACACCGTGGTATGCGAGGGCTTATTAAGCTCGTGTATGGCTAAACTGGCTGAACAAGGCGTGCATAAAAAAGATATTACTGTAGTCTCTGTGCCGGGAGCATTGGAGATTTCATTGCTGTTGCAACACATGGCACAAAGCAGAAAATATGACGCGCTGATCGCGTTGGGTGCGGTGATACGCGGTGATACTTACCATTTTGAAATAGTCGCCAATGAATCGGCACGGGGGGTGAATGAAGTGCAGTTGCATAGCGGCATACCTATCGCCAACGCCATCCTCACCACCGACACCGATCAGCAAGCCATCGAGCGGATGCAGATAAAAGGTGCAGAAGCAGCATTGGTAGCCATTGAAATGGCCAATTTATTAAAGGGACTGGCATGAGCGAGCAGACAGCTAAACCCCGCGCCCCTGCCAAAAGTACGCGCCGACGATCGCGTGAATTGGCAGTACAAGGTTTATACCAGTGGCGGCTAACGGGCGAAGAATCCACCCAAATTGAAAAGCAGATAATCGAGCAGGGAACGGGACGTTACGATGTGGCGTTTTTTAAGGCTCTACTGCAAGGTGCGTTGGCGCAACGCGAATCTCTTGAAAAATTGGTCGGCGCACATCTGGATCGTTCCATCAATGAGCTCAGTCCGATTGAATATTCCATCTTGCTGCTGGGTGCTTATGAACTGTTACATCAAGCTGAAACGCCCTATCGCGTCATTATCAATGAATCGGTCGATCTGACTAAAACATTTGGCGGCACGGATGGCCATAAATACGTCAATGGTGTGCTGGATAAATTGGCCGCACAAATTCGCGTAGTTGAAATACGTACAGGCAAATAAACCAAGCTGAATTTTTATGTGGCGGTTAATGAAATAGCGCTAAATCAACAAATCATCGACGCAATTTTCTAAAGTCCGCTGGCTCACATTTTCGCGTTGCCAGCAATAGCCCTACACCGTTCCGCTTGTTTAGTGGGGCTGGTAAACTGTCACTTGCAATTCTGCAAATTTTTGGCGCAGTCTGCTCAACTCATTTTGTATTTGTGCAATCGTCTGGTCAATTTTCTTTTTACACCGTTCTGGGTCGCTGATTTTTATGGCGCACCTTTTTTA
>JBEBGP010000168.1:0-9074 GCA_040081045.1 Candidatus Nitrotoga sp. | reverse complement strand
ATGCCCTTGAACGCCTGGTGCATGCGCGAAAACCAGCCGGAGAAATCGCGCCAACTGGCTTTGCGCCCGACCGGCACGCGGATCGATTCGACGAATTCGCGGTAGGAGAAAAATGTTGCTTCCTGCCCCGTGTGCTCGAAGCCGTTGGCGTAGTAGAGGCCCCGTGCGTTCTGCGACAAATAGGCGGAATGGGTGACGTAAAGCACCTCGCCCTCGGCATGATTGAGCTTCTCCAGCGTCAACGCGGCCTTGCCGCTGCCGACGACGATCAACGGGGGCGGCTGGCGATAAATGGCCTCCTGTGTGTCGTCGAAAGAGATCGGCTTGTCGAGCAGATGAATGGCGGTGTGTTCCGGGTGCAAGTAGCGCACGGGTTGCGCTTCCTTGACCGCCTCGGCGGCATTGATGTCGGGGATTTTCGCTTCGTCTATGGCCGCGCCGCGCAAGAAACGCGACTTGTCGTAATCATGGTTGATGATCACCTCCAGCATCAGCGCGTACACCTCATCGCCATGGCGCACCAGAGAAAACAACAGCCGGTCGGCATCATCAAGTTTCGCCCGGTAAAACTTGCCGTGGGTGAGGCTGGTAAGTTTCTTGACCTGCGCCGCGCGGAAATCGTCACGTGCGATGGCATCAACAACCTTGCGATAACTGGCCTTGACGCGGGAAGTGTCAAGACCGATGTATTCGAGAATTTTCATTGGAAAATAATTACTCCACTTCTCATTAGAAACAGTGCGTACAACAACCCTGTTATGTCGGAGTGCTCGCAATCATGCTTGTGCCATCGGCGATATTCATGACACAGCCCCCTATTATTTGCTCAAGAGCGCCATTTCAGAGCGCAGCTCGTCACTTTCATCTTTGGGTGGCGTTGGAGGCACAAAGGGATCGGATTTGCAGGAGGGGTCTTTGAAAGTTCGGCGAAGCCAAAGACTCAACTGCCAGGCCATTTTCAAGGCACTTAATGCCCTTTTATGGTCGCCCTCAAGCGCGTGGTTGGCAGCATTGCCGGTGCGACGAACTTCATCGAACAACTGTGCAATTTCGCGCGGAACAATTCCACTATCTTGAAGACGGCGCAACAAGTCGTACTGTGTCTCTTCCGGTGCCACAAGCTGGCCAGTTCTCGCCGCGACAAGTTGGACTAACAACTCGGGAAGCTGGCGAAGTTTGAGTAAGCAGGTGTTGGGGTTGTCCGCGAAATATTTTTCCGCCAACATGCCCAAGCGCAGAAACTGTTCGTCGTGCTGTTCTAAATGGGTAAAATTTGTTTGGGATAGTTTGGTCATTATCATTACGCTGGTCGCGTTTATTTTCAGGCAAAGGCTATCACACAAGCGTGGGTATTACGATATGCCAGGAGGCAAACACCAAACAGGCTCCCGCATTAACAGCGCTTCAGCTATACTCGGCACTGGTTATCCTGCCATGCAAGATGGCGTGAGTCTTGTCCGTTGGCTTTGTTCACTTAAAAATAATACTGCTGGTTCAAACAAGTGCTGTTGCCCGGTCTTTAATGTAGCCAATTTGCTGAATAGCTTGGGAGTCAACTTGATACTGCAGACAAATTCTTTATCGGCTTCTTCAATCCGACATCTCACTGTGTCGCATTCTCGGTGGGTTTTTGGTAAATTAATCAGCTTATTATACACAATAAAAATTGTCCGCATACACATCACGTGTGCAATATTTTTGTCGGGGGTAATCATCTGCCCCGTTACTGCCAATGCTGCAATCCCCGGTTATTTTGAAGGCATCAGCATTCGCACTGATGCCGGATTTACGGCGGATGATAATGTCACGCGCGCAAAAAATTCTACCGACAAACTGTCTGACCAGTCCTTTAGCGTAAGCGCAAACTTGCCTTTTACATTCATGCCGGGCAAACATGTCCGCGCACTGTTCAACGGCTTTGTGAGCGGGGAAAAGTTTGTCCACTACGACGGACTCAGCCGAGTCAGTGCCGGTGTTCAGGGCGAATTGCAGTATCGCCAATCTGCCGCTTTTTTCTCGCCGATTTTCGCCATCTCCGGGCGAACCCTGACCGAGCAGTATCAATCCAAACGACGCGACAGTTCACGTTATTCGGTTAGCATTTCCATGCGACAACCTGTGACCGATCGCATCCAGATTTTTGGCGCACTGACCCATCATCAGCGGGATGCCTATAGCAAAGTATTTACCATCACTGAAGAAGCGGCGCGCTTCAATCTGGACTACCTGCTCAGCTCGCGAGGGACTATTTATATGACCGGGGAATATCGCGTCGGTGACATTGTGTCTACCGGGCAGCCTACGCTGGAGCTGATCAGCCGCGCTGAGGTTTATACCCCTGACGATGCATTTACAGACCCTCAACTGTACGCATATCGTTTTAACGGTTCAACTGTGCTCGCGACATTGGGCTATAATCACGGGTTCAGCCCTAAACATGCGCTGGATTTTTTCTGGCGGCGTGTGGAATCAATACCCGACGGCCAGAAGGTGGTTTATGCCACCTCATCCGGTTATGTGGTGAATCAATTTTCGCTTGTATATTTAATAAGTTTTTAAAAGGTTCGGATCATTTTTTACAGACAGTTTCTTTTTTATATTGGTATATCACTTTATGCACTGCTGCTGATGTCGTGCAGCCCCGGCGGAGAAAACCCCACTGATGTTTTTCCCAATGCTGCGGCGGTAATCAAGCCAACCAGCGGCTCGGACAGTTTCCTGCTGTTCCCTAATCCGCAAAAACAGGCTGATGGTTCATTGCAGACCAACACCCTGGCATATGCCACGGCATATTACGAGGCGATTGACCCGAATAATACAAAAGACACATTGGCCAAATGGAAAGCCGCAAACGGCTTTGGTAGCGGAACGGGCACAGAGGTGCAGGTCGTGTTCGGTGATGTTAAAGACCTGGGATATGGGCGACGCATGACGGCGCGGGATATGGGTGGCGGCGCTTACGCTTTTATGGTGGAAAATTATTCGGTTACACCGGCTGCCAACTATACTTATTCGAGTCTGAATTTGGATGCAGCGGTAGTAAGAGAGCCAAAATGGCATGTCGGGACGAATGCCATTGAATTTAGTGGTGCAACTTGCATTGTGGGCGATATTGCGGGCTGTACCCCGACAGTCAAATTCGCCAAGTTTTACACTTTTCACCCGACTACTGGCGCACGCTTGCTGGAAGCTAATCTCGACGGCCGCGGCAATAAAGCCATGCCCGGTATTTGTATATCGTGTCATGGCGGCCGTGCCTATCCACTTACACCGGCGACCGGATCATCCACAAGCAAAGCATTGTTCCCTGTCATAGGATCTACCGCTTCGCAAAAGCGCGGCGACGTGGAGGCACATCTGCAACCATTTGATGTGGGCAGTTTTGGCTTTTCAACCGTGCCGGGCTACACCCGCGCCGATCAGGAAGTCAAGCTTAAGGCTATTAACAAAATGGTGCTCAGCACCTATCCTATCCCAGCCGCAACTATATTTCCTGAAGACGCATTGCGCCGAATATCTAATTTTATCGAGTGGGATGCGGCACCCGCCGCCACAATTATCAAGAACGCATACGGTGGTAACAACATGCCGAATGCCACCTTCTCTGATACCTATGTGCCTACAGGTTGGGCTGGCGAGGAAACACTGTACAACGATGTTGTTGTTTTTGCTTGCCGCACCTGCCATATACTGCGCGGCACGGGTACGATGCCTGGGCTTAATTTTAACAGTTACGCTTCATTTGCCGGTTATGCGGATCAAATCAAACACCATGTGATTGATCGTGGCAATATGCCGCTGGCGAAAATCGTATATGAACGCCTGTGGGGAAGCAACGGAATTGAAACACTGGCCAATTTTTTAGCAACTACAGGGCAAACGGCTCGCGATACAAGCGGCGCAGTGTTAAAACCAGGACGACCAGTGGCCGTGCCAGGGCCTGATCGAACTACCTCCTCTCCCGCCGCACTTTCATCTGCGGAGAGTCTGTATGCCAGCACTTACACATGGTCTATCGTTGCGAGCAACGTCGAAAATGGTGTGCTGACGAATGAAAATTCCATGACTCCCACGCTAACGGGCCTGAACGGGTCATATATATTGCGGTTAATCGTAGGTAATGGGGCTGCACAAAGTGAACCGGTAGGCGTTAAGGTAACGCTGGACAGCACAATGGGGATGGACGGAAGATTTCCGGCAAACCCAAGGTTTTCTGATATTAAGGCCGTGTTGCAAGGTCCACCAGGTTGTGACGGTTGTCATTCTCCCGGCGGTGGCCCACCGATTTTTTATACAAACCTTGATCGTAACGGGGATGGGTTGATTAATGGCACCGATGAAGAGTGGTTCTATACAGAATTGCGCGGACGAATTAATTTTACCGATGTGGCAGCCAGCGCGCTCCTGCGTAAACCAACTGGTCACCATCATGCAGGAGGAACTCCACTGAATTTTGCCAACACAACTCCTTGTGCGCCCGCAAATTGCGGTGCAGCCTATACAACCTATGGTGCTTATAATGCGGCTGCGTATAACATGTTTGTTAATTGGATATTAAACGGCGCGCCGTATTAACGCGCCCAATTTCGTTGGTTATAAAAAAGCCGTCCATGTATCTCGCGAGCGGCTTTTCTCAAGTCACCACAGCAGTCAACCGAGCCATCCATGAATAACGCTAAAGTGAGCGTATTTGTTGACTTTCAAGCGTGTTCATGGTGCCCATTATTTGCGGGAATCATATCCATTGAATACGGAATTCTTGCGGTATGAAACCGCGTAAACAAGGGCAGATCCCCCGGCACACCGTACCGATCGATTCGTCACAAATAATCCCGGATAACCCGATAATGGATTGAACAGACCACAGTACAACGCTTTTCACCGAGTAATGCTTCGTGCGTAGCGGGTGTTATGTTGGCACAGTGAAATTGCAAGTGCGGGTGTGACCGTAATTTGCATCTTGCCAGAGGGCGTATATCCAACCCGGAGTTGGTTCTGCACCTGTGTTAAAATCCGCAATCTGACGCAAACCCAGCTTACATATCAGGTGGCGCATCTTGTAATAAGCGCGGTATCCATCCTATGGCTCCCCGATAATTGCGCCAGGCACGCCCAAAATTTTGGGTCACGCGATTTTAACTTAGGAACAGAAAATGGATATAAACAGTGACAAACAGGTAGCAAGTGGTCCGCCATTTAAAAAGTTTAACTTGAAGATGCTGACCTGGGTGGAGAACATTTTCCTGCTGATAATCGCGATCGCTACCGTGTACGCGATGGCGACGGAAGTGCGTGTAATGATAGTCGCAGAGAAGGCTACGCTGGCCGATTTGCTGCTGCTCTTTATTTACCTGGAAATATTGGCGATGGTGGGGCAATATTACAGCGTGGGTAAGTTGTCTGTGCGCTTTCCGCTGTATATCGCGATGGTGGCACTGGCGCGGTATATCATTATGGATGTCAAATCCATGGAAGACTGGCGTATGTTGGCCGTATCCGGTTCTATATTATTGTTGACTATGGCGGTGTTTCTGGTTCGTTATGGCCATGTTCGTTACCCTTACCCCTTTTCGGGCGATGACGCCGTGATGGATGTACGGCGTGATAGGGTGCAACAAAATTAAAATAGGCTGCACGTGGTGAGTCTCCAAGCTGTTTCGCCGAATATCGTTACGCAAACCAGGATTGAAGCCGCTGTGGCAGTGTTGCAAAGTGGCGGTACGGTCGCCTTTCCCACCGAAACGGTTTATGGTCTGGGGGCAGATGCCAGTAATCCGTTGGCGGTGCGGCAGATATTCAAGATTAAGGGGCGGCCTGTTGATCATCCGCTGATTGTCCATATAGAAAATGCCGGGCAACTTGACCGGTGGGCGCGTGACATTCCCGACCAGGCGTATTTGTTGGCTGAAACTTTCTGGCCGGGGGCACTCACGTTAATTCTGCAACGCCAGCCGCAGGTGCTGAATGAAATTACCGGCGGGCAGGATACAGTGGGTTTGCGTTCCCCCGACCACCCCGTGGCAGCAGCTTTGTTGCGCACCTTTGGCAGCGGTATTGCTGCTCCTTCAGCCAATCGTTTCGGGCGCATCAGCCCTACCACCGCGCAACATGTGTGGGATGAATTGGGTCGGCAAGTCGGGTTGATTTTGGATGGAGGAGTGTGCCGCATTGGCCTGGAATCTACCATCCTCAGTTTGGCGCATGGTAAACCGGTCTTGCTGCGTCCGGGGGGCATTGCAGTTGAAGCGTTGGAAACAACGCTGAAAATGAAATTATCTTTTGCCAAAAATAGTGCCGTCCAACCACAAATTCGAACATCCGGCATGATGGCCGCACACTACGCACCAGTTACGCCCATGGAGCTACATAGCGCGGAACATATTGTGCAGCGCGCGCAGCATCTAACTGCGCTTGAATATAAGGTGGTGGTGTTGGCTTTGGGTCGGAAAATTGCGGGAATTGAACAGAGCATACGACAATATGCCATGCCGGCACAGGCTGAACAATTCGGACACGATCTGTATGCCGCGCTGCATAGCCTCGATCAAGCAGGTTATGACTATCTGTTGCTGGAATCGCCCCCGACTACACGGGCATGGTTGGCGGTGAATGATCGCTTGCAACGCGCAACACATAGTGCCTAGAAAGAGATTATTTTTGAAGGGGGAAACACAGTGAAAATTGTTAAGGTTGTGACACCCAAATTGAAAATCAGCGCACCCCAGGTAGGAGTAGTGATGGGTAGCGATAGTGACTGGGATGTCATGCAAGTAGCGGTCGGGCATTTGAAAAAACTGGGCATTGCGCATGAGACAAAAGTTGTTTCAGCACACCGCACTCCAGACTTGTTATATGAATATGCAGCATCGGCAGAGTCGCGTGGACTGACTTGTATTATCGCGGGTGCGGGTGGCGCGGCGCATTTGCCGGGGATGTTGGCAGCCAAAACAGCGGTGCCAATATTGGGTGTGCCGATTCCCTCCAGGCATCTCAAGGGCATGGATTCGCTGCTGTCAATTGTGCAAATGCCGAAAGGAATTCCTGTGGCTACATTTGCTATTGGCGAGGCGGGCGCGGCGAATGCCGCATTGTTTGCCGTTGCCATGCTGGCGCAACACGACGAAAAAGTTGCATTGAAATTGCGGGCCTTTCGTCAGGCTCAAACAAAAGCTGCCATGGCGATGAGGCTGCCACCGGTGAAATGATTGCACCGGATGTTATTTTACCAAATGCAACTTTGGGCATACTCGGTGGCGGGCAACTGGGGCGGATGTTTGTCGTGGCTGCGCGCACCATGGGTTATCAGGTCACTGTGCTGGATCCTGATCCTGACAGTCCGGCGGCGCAGTTGGCTAACAGGCATATCTGCGCGGACTATGCTGACCACAGTGCGCTGGATAAATTAGCCGAAACATGTGCGGCTGTTACTACCGAATTTGAAAATGTACCCGCTGCCGCGTTGGAATACCTGGCAAAATTCCTGCCCGTGAGACCTGCTGGCGCAGTCGTGGCGATTATCCAGGATCGCATACGCGAGAAGAATTTTTTACAGAGCAATGGTTTTAAAACCGCGCGTTTTGCCATCATAAAAGATCCCCGGCAGGTAGCTGCGGCGGTGCAACACACAGGCCTGCCCGCGCTACTCAAACTCAGCCGTTTTGGCTACGATGGCAAGGGGCAAAAAATGGTACACACTTTGCGCGAGGCACAACAGGCATACCATGATTTTGGCTTACAGCCGGCGGTGTTGGAAGAATTGGTAGCCATAAAAATGGAAATTTCCATCGTCATTGCACGAGGTGTGGATGGCAGCATGGTCACTTACCCGCCCAGTGAGAATATACACCGTAACGGAATTTTGGATATGGGCATTGCCCCGGCGCGTATTTCTCCGGAGTTAACTGAAGTCGCAACACAAGCAGCACGGCGCATTGCAGACATGCTGCAATATTGTGGCGTGATGGCGGCGGAATTTTTCCTCACTCAGGCAGATGAGTTGCTGGTTAATGAAATTGCCCCGCGTCCGCACAATAGCGGGCATTACACGCTGGACGCTTGCGCGACTTCGCAATTTGAGCAACAGGTTCGCAGTTTGTGCGGCTTGCCTCCGGGTGAGGTGACTGTGTGTCAGCCATCGGTGATGGTAAATATTCTGGGTGATTTATGGCGTGAGAAAAATATGCCGGATTGGACTAAAATATTGCGTCACCCGCACGTCAAGCTGCATCTGTACGGCAAACAAGAGGCGCGTGCAGGGCGGAAAATGGGACATTACACCTGTATCGGGGAAAACATAAAAGACGTGTTAACTCTGGCTTTGAAAATTCAGGACGAACTAACAGACTCTAAATAAACACGTATTAGTAATCGGTGCTTTTCTAAATTTTTCCTATAGCCATGCTGATAATGGCCTGCCCCAGCTCATTTTTCAACACGGTTTCTGATTGTCCCAGAGCGCGCTTGAGAGCACTGGCTTTATCCGGGGCACTGCTTTTTATGAGCCAGTTTTTTGTGCCGCGCACGCGACCATTGGCCACTTCGATCAGGGCGATTTCCACATTGCCGCGCTGCCAATACCAACCGCCTTGCTGCCCCAGATCGGTTAAATTTATGCTGGCGCGCACGATAAATTCAGCCTGTTTTTTTTCTTCTAGCAAATAACCCGCATGTGCCAGCGCGCCATTTATTATTTCTGCAAAGCCCTGTGGCGCATTGGCAGTTATGTCTGAAGCCAGCTTGACGCGGCGCAGCAAGCTGCCCAGACTTGATTTGAGTTGCGCGCTGCTTAAATTGGAAGGTGTGCCGCGTCCGCTGACATCAACAATTTGCAGGGATTTTTGCACGCCCTCGCGTGCTTGCTGGGATTCCAACGCAAGGCTGGCGGCAGCAATTTTCAGAAATAAATCTTGACTGCTTTGTGCGTGATCAGTGTGCAGGGTAACCATTCTATCCAGCTCGTCAAGCTCTTGACGAAAACTGGTAGCGGCTTGTGCCCGGGGCAGGATGGCCAACGCATGGTAATTGCGGGTGGCGGGATCCTGCCACTGCTCCGCTATTTGAATGCCGCGCACAAC
>JBEBGP010000060.1:0-2338 GCA_040081045.1 Candidatus Nitrotoga sp. | reverse complement strand
CACCTGTTAATTTTATGCGAGGCATTCAACAAATCACATGTGGCAATATATCCTGAAAATTATTCTTTCAGCCGCGGTGTTAGTGGCTGTTGCCGAAATTGCCAAGCGTAGTTCTTTCTGGGGTGCGGCCTTGGCCTCTTTGCCGCTCACCTCGTTGCTGGCCTTTATTTGGCTGTATCTTGATTCGGGTGAAACGCAAAAAGTAATTGCATTATCCCATGGCATTTTTTGGCTGGTATTGCCTTCACTGGTCTTGTTTATGGCACTGCCCCTGTTGTTGCGTGCGGGTGTTGGATTTTGGTTAAGCTTGGGCATTGCCTGCCTGGCTACTGCGGGAGCATATTTCGGCATGATCAAGTTACTGGAAGCACTCGGCATTCACATCTAGTATTGCCAACTGACCTCAGTAATGATGCTGATCACCACCAGCAGTTCAAGTAGGGTGAATTTGTTCTGTTTGTTCTGCAGCTTGGTGAAACGGCGGCGAAGCGAGCGCGGGGCAGGACTCGCATCGAGGGAGAAAACGACTTCTTTTTGCTGTTTGGTGCTCATCGCGGCCAGTGTTTGATATTCAACATTGTATAAACTCCATATAGTTGGTTAAGATTAAATTGGTTACGTGTATTACGTCAGCCTCTCCCATAAAGGCCAGCCGCAAAAAATTTTAAAGTTTTAATAAAAATTCCGCCACCCCTTGTGGCCGGCCAGTCCGTGATTAATGAGCAAAAAAATTCAAGTACTTTTATCCACCGCATTTTCAACGCGGGCAGGTTTTATACTCCCCGGCCAATCGATTACAAAGCGATATTGCTTGCCGCAATGCAGGATGACCTCTTTCTGTCCGCGTTTGAGCAGGCGCATCTCGACTTGAATCTCGCCATAACCGTCGTGCGCGAAAACCTCCCGATACAACGACACAAAAAGATCGCAAACTTTGTCGTTAGTGTTCATCTGGGATTGATTATTTAAAATAATAAGGCAAATTATTTATATTGGACTTGTTAAGTCAAAAAGTAGAGAATTTATTTGCAAATAATAATGATTCTCATTTACAATTAGATCATTCGTTCACAATGATGACTCCCAAGGTATCCGGTTGTTGCATCTGACAGCTTTGCCACGCATGGTGCCGCGTGTAATGTTGGGAGAATTCAGGGTGGCGTTATATCTCGAGGGGTACTCGAAGTCGAAATGTACTGAACACTAACAAACCAACAGGAGAAACAGCTGATGCACAATCCACAAACCGAACCCGGTAAGTATTTTTCCGTCATGCACAGTGGTAAGGAACTCGCGACCATGCTTGCCGCAGCACAGACTCATCTTAATTATCTGGCTCACGCGCATCATAAGCTCGTCGCGCAAACTGAGACCGCTTTGCAGGAAACGCTACGCCACGACATGCGCTGGCACCAGGCCGCTGCCAGCGCGTGTGCCGATATCGCCCAATCCAACGTTCTGCTGGAAGAAAATGCTGTCCTGGCACGGGAATTGGGTAGGGTACAGGAACGCTGTACGCGTTTGCTAACCGAAAAATCCGGTGAAATTGCGCAGCTAAACGCACAACTCATGCAAATTCGCAGCGAGAACATCGGCAAGGAAAACACCATCGTGCTCTTGCGCGCCGATCTGGCCGCGCTGCAAGCGTCGATCCCCGAACTGGAATCACGGCAGCATTTGCAACACCAGATTGAGCAAATGTCTGCGCACCAAATTACCCTCGAAACTCAGCTCGGTGATTTACGACAAAGACTCGCGGTGGCAGTGAAAACTGAGGCGGCGGGCACCGAATCAGTGGATGTGGTTGGAAAAAACGTGGCAGAGCAGGATGCCGCCAGGAGCTTCCCGGTCACCTTGCATTTTCACAAGACTGTATTGTGTGTGGGCGGACACATGGGTCGTGTTGCAACCTACCGTGACCTTATAGAGCGCGTCGGTGGACGATTCGCGCATCACGCCGGTGGCGTGGAAGACAGCCAGAGCTTGCTGGATGCCAATCTGGCCGCTGCTGATCTGGTTATTTGCCAGACCGGCTGCATTAGCCACAATGCCTACTGGCGGGTGCAGGATTTCTGCAAGCGCACCGGCAAGCGTTGTATTTTTGTTGAGAACCCAGGTGCTTCTTCGGTGGCGCGCGGTTTGGAACAGTTTTCTGTTGAAGACATTGGCGTGATTCCGGCGGAAAATGCGAGTGTTGAGTCGGCAAACGAAATAGATCGTTAGTCGCCCGGCTGTTTTCACCTATTGATTCGGCCAGATAAAGGCGGCATATTCCACGCGAGAATCCTGAAAGTATTTTTTGACACGCTACGGTGACTTCTCCAGTGTCCGCATATGC
>JBEBGP010000334.1:0-2344 GCA_040081045.1 Candidatus Nitrotoga sp. | reverse complement strand
TCAACCGCCGCATAAGCTTCACCTTCGGGTACGTGCATACCCTCGGTAAACAGCTTGAAGTGGTGAATCAACTCTTCCATGTTTTGCTTCATCGATCCGCGCTTGGGCGGTGCAATTTTGAAATTGTCGGTGATAACCGGGCCTGGGTTTTTACGTAACCAATCCACACACTGCGCGATGATACGATTGGCCTGGCGCATTTCTTCCACACGCACCAGATAACGATCATAGCAATCGCCCTCGACACCAAGCGCTATATCAAAATCCAGGCGGTCATATACTTCATATGGCTGATGCTTGCGCAGATCCCACAGTACGCCCGAACCGCGCAGCATGGGGCCAGTAAAACCCATTGCCAATGCATTTTCTGGTGATACCACACCGATGCCGACTGTGCGCTGCTTCCAGATGCGATTGTCGGTCAGCAGCGTTTCATATTCGTCAATAAATCCGGGGAAACGTTTGGTAAAATCTTCAATAAAATCAAGAACAGAGCCTTCACGGTTCTCATTCATACGCTTCACGGCTTTGGCGTTATGAACTTTGGAAGCCTGATATTGCGGCATCGTGTCGGGTAAATCTCGGTATACACCACCAGGCCGGTAATAGGCTGCGTGCATACGCGCGCCTGAAACTGCCTCATATACGTCCATCAAATCTTCACGCTCGCGGAAGCAGAACAAAAACACCGTCATCGCGCCGATGTCCAGTGCGTGCGCGCCCAGCCACAACAGGTGATTCATGGCGCGGGTAATTTCGTCAAACATGACGCGAATATACTGCGCACGCAACGGAACCTCGAGACCAATCAACTTCTCGACCGCCAGTACATAAGCGTGCTCGTTACTCATCATGGAAACGTAGTCGAGCCTGTCCATGTAGGGCAGTGACTGCAGGTAAGTTTTGTGTTCGGCCAGTTTTTCCGTGGCGCGGTGCAACAGGCCAACATGCGGGTCGGCACGTTCGATTACCTCGCCATCCAACTCCAGCACCAGACGTAAAACACCGTGTGCGGACGGGTGTTGAGGCCCGAAATTCATGGTGTAATTTTTTATTTCAGACATGTCGAAAACCGCTTTGCGCTGACTAAATTTATTATTAAGTAAGTTGTGTCCGTAAGGCGGTCAAAACTCAAACTAAAGGAAAAATAATTCAAAACATTCACGCTTATTTTATTTCATATGCCCATAGTGCTCTTCGCGAATAACTCGTGGTACCAATTCCCGTGGTGTTACTGTTACAGGTTGGTAGATTACACGTTTTTGCTCGGGGTCATAACGCATTTCAACATGCCCAGACAAAGGGAAATCTTTGCGAAACGGGTTGCCAACGAAACCGTAATCAGTCAACAAGCGCCGCAGATCAGGATGACCGCTGAAAATAATGCCGTACAGATCAAACGCCTCCCGTTCAAACCAGTTTGCGCTACGCCAAATATCGACCACGGAATTCAACATCGGCATCACATCATCTTCTACAAAAACTCTGACTCGCAAACGCACATTATTTTTTACCGACAGAATATGATAGACGACTGCAAAGCGTGCCGGATAAAAAGATTTCGCCTCTGCAGGTTTGTAATATGCGCCACCGATGTTCCAATTGCTACCGTACGTGGAATAATCCACGCCGCACAAATCGGTCAGCTGTTCAAAATGAAAATGAGGGTCATCACGCAAACGCACAAATACGGATGTAATGTCGGCGGCACGCACAACCATCGTCAGCTCGCCCAATTTATTATCCAGACTAACGACCTTGTCAGCGAATGCCTCGTTTAATCGGGTAGTTAACAAATTCAAATCAGCAGCCATTTCGTTCCTTAACGCGCAATTGTATTAGTCCGTTTAACTTTGTTTTGCAACTGAATGATGCCGTACAGCAAAGCCTCTGCAGTTGGAGGACAGCCGGGCACATACACATCTACCGGTACGATGCGATCACACCCGCGCACGACAGAATAGGAGTAATGGTAGTAGCCGCCGCCATTGGCGCAGGAGCCCATTGAGACGACCCAGCGCGGCTCGGTCATCTGGTCGTATACCTTGCGTAGTGCGGGTGCCATCTTATTGCACAGCGTTCCCGCCACAACCATAACATCTGATTGGCGCGGACTGGGCCTGAACACCACGCCGAACCGGTCTAAATCATAACGCGAGGCGCCTGCATGCATCATTTCCACCGCACAGCAGGCCAAACCAAATGTCATCGGCCACATTGACCCAGTGCGGGCATAGTTAATCAGCACATCCGCAGTTGTGGTGACAATGCCTTTTTCGAGAACTCCTTCTAATCCCATTCCAAGGCCCCCTTCTTCCATTCATAAATAAACCCAATGATGAGG
>JBEBGP010000368.1:0-9143 GCA_040081045.1 Candidatus Nitrotoga sp. | reverse complement strand
TTCGTCTTGCCCGCCATGATGACCCCCGTTAAGAGTTGTATAAGCACCATGGCAATTATACTCTAATCTGTAATTGTTTTACTGGAACGAACTACTAGTCGCCGATTTTTTCTGCGGCTCCGGCACCACTGCGGCAGTAGCGGAAAAGCTGGGGCGCAAGTGGATTGCCACCGACCTCGGCAAGTTCGCCATCCACACCACGCGCAAGCGACTCATCGGTGTGCAGCGCGAGTCTAAGGACGCGGGCAAACCGTTCCGCGCTTTCGAGGTGCTGAACCTCGGTCGCTACGAGCGCCAGGCTTATCTCAACGTTGGCGGGCGACTCACCGGCAAGCAGAAGGAACAGGCGCTGATGCAAAAAGAGCGCGAGTTCCGCGACCTGATCCTGCGCGCATACCGCGCCGAGCCGCTGCAGGGCGAGCCTTTCTTCCACGGCAAGGCCAGTGGATTGGGTGGGGGCGGGCGGCTGGTGGTCATCGGCCCGATCAACCTGCCGGTGGGGCGGTTGTTTGTGGAGGAAGTCATCACCGAATGCCGCAAGCGCGGCGCCTCGCGTGTGGACATGCTGGCCTTCGAGTTCGAGATGGGCTTGTTTCCCGCCGTGCTGGAAGAGGCGAAACAAAAGGGCATCGACCTCACGCCCAAGCAGATTCCGCCCGAGGTATTCGACAAACGCGCAGTAGAAAAAGGACAAGTAGTGTTTTTCGACATCAGCTTCATCGAGGCCATGCCGCGCCACCACAAGAAAGACAAGTTCACGCTCCAGATCGAGCTGACCGACTTCTCCGTCTACTACACGCAAGGCGCGGCAGAAGCCGCCGCCGCAAGCCTCAAGGACGGCAAAAGCCAAGTCGTGTGCGAACAAGGCCAGCTCATCAAGGTGAGCAAGGATAAGGACGGCGTCATCACCCGCGACACCCTCACCAAACATTGGGCCGACTGGGTGGACTACTGGGCCGTGGACTTCGACTACATGAGCCGTAAGGAAATCATCAAGGTGGCAGTGGGCAGCGGCGTGGACGGCGCTTTCCCTCACCCGGCGCTTCGCGCCGGCCTCTCCCGGAGGGAGAGGCAACATCATTCCCCTCTCCCTCCGGGAGAGGGGGTCGGGGGTGAGGGAGAATTCGAAGAACGTTGGACCGGCAGCTACATCTTCGAAAACGAATGGCAAAGCTTCCGCACCCGCAAGAACCGCGATCTGGAATTCATCTCCGCGCCGCACACTTACACCAAAATGGGCCGCTACACCGTGGCCGTGAAAGTGATCGATATTTTCGGCAACGACACGATGGTGCTGGTGCCGGTGAATGTGGGGTGAACGGACGAAGTTACATCTGTCAGATAGATGCCGCTGCTATGTAATAAAGGAGGATAAATGGACAATGAAGAAAAAATAGCCTTTGCAATACGGGGGCCTGCAGTGGAAGGGTCTTTCAGACTTGATGTTTACAACGACATACTTGTCTCATATCAGCAAATTCTCGATAGATCATTTCTGGCGGCAGTAGGGAAAAAGCGCATGATGCAGTCAGAGCGTGAGCTTTTTTCAACTAAAGTTGTTAAGTGGGAGCGGGGCTCCATTTTGATAGACTTAGCAGTTGCTGCTGTACCGATAGCGCAGGCATACATTGATTCGAAAACCAGTCAACCACACTTTTTGACAATGTCAGAAATTATCGAATTTACATATAAATTCCTTAAAGCCCGAATAGAACAAGCCGCAAAAACCGGAAAGGAACCTTTAGTGCAAATAACCAATAGCCCAAATGCACAGGTCATATTGAACATTGGTGGTGGAAAGATCGAGGTGTCGCAAAATTTGGTAGATGCCGCAAATTTGACAGAACCGCACTACAAGAAACTGACATCCCATATTGACGGGGAGGGAATTACGGAAATTTCATCTTGGTCAGGGCAAGAGCGAGGGGTTAGCCTAAATGTCGACGATAATAAATTTTTTAACCCGACCACAGAAATTGATGATCGTGTTCAATTATTATCGGGAAAAATATTTCGATTTGATGTTGAGTCAGCTTCGGGGCGACTGCGTGTAGTTGATAGTGATGCAATACCTATAGGCACTGAATTGCGGTTTGTAGTTACCGGAAAGCAAGCTCTCGATTCATATATTGATGCTCTTCATTCAACAGTTAAGTATTCGGAAATTCAAGTACTGCGTGAGATTGTGCGACATCCGAGCGGCACAATAACTATTGCGGCATTACACGCCACAAAGTTGTTGAAATCACAATCAGAAAAATGAATATCAGTTTGGACAAAACTCAGTACAGTATGGTGCGATAGGCACAGGGCATTTGCAGTATGTGACGATTAAACATCGCCACCTGCTGATGTCATCTGGCTAATTCCGCTTTGTTTATGGATTCACCATCAGGTTGCCGTTATCCCCCTTTTTCCGGTATAGTTTCTGCTGCTGTTAAAACCAAAGAGAGAGCGTGTGTCTGATTAGCAAAACAGTCACACCGCCGAAGGCGCAACACCCGTAATCGCTCAGGCATAATGAATCGTTGGCACAGGCAAATCTGGAGAGTGCTGTTAAACACGGCCACCGAAGGGGCACACGGATTAAACAGTTAATCCGCAATCTCTCAGGTAACAGGGACAGATGGGGCGTGGCAGGATTTTCCTGCCGCGCCTTTTTTATTTAATTCCCTTTCTCAATTCAGCAAAGGCAAACATGACACTCAAGCAAACGCCATTAAATGCAGTACATCGTGCAATGGGCGCAAAAATGGTCGACTTTGGCGGCTGGGATATGCCGGTTAATTACGGTTCACAAATGGATGAGCATCACCAAGTGCGGCGCGATGCCGGTATGTTCGATGTGTCGCACATGCGGACGGTCGATATTAAAGGCGACGGCGTGCGCGCATTCCTGCGCTATTTATTGGCAAATAATGTTGATAAATTACAATTCAGGGGCAAGGCTTTATACTCGTGCATGTTGCGTCCGAACGCGGGAGTCATTGATGACCTGATTGTGTATTTTATGGATGAACAGTGGTTTCGCATCGTGGTGAATGCGGGCACTGCCGAAAAAGATGTGGCGTGGATGAAAGAACAGGCCGCCAGGGTTGCGCCCGGTCTTACCATTACGCCGCGCAATGAACTGGCAATGATCGCGGTGCAAGGTCCGAAGGCCCGTGTAAAAGTATGGCAAGTGTTGCCGCAGACCGAAGCCGCAACCCAGGATTTGCAAGCATTTCAGGCGGCAGACTGCGGTGATTATTTTATTGCGCGCACAGGCTACACGGGCGAAGATGGCTTTGAAATTATTTTACCCGCCAGCAAAGCGCAAGATTTTTGGGAATCTTTAAACCGGGGCGGTGTCGCTCCCATCGGCCTGGGGGCGCGCGATACGCTACGATTGGAAGCTGGCATGAATTTGTATGGCCAGGATATGGATGAAACCATTAATCCGCTGGAAGCCGGGCTGGCATGGACGGTTGATTTAAAAAGCGCGCGCGATTTCATCGGCAAGGCCGCATTGCAGGCTCATCCGCCCACGCGCAAAATGGTCGGGCTGGTGTTGCAGGATCGCGGTGTATTGCGCGGGCATCAAGTAGTACACACTGCAGCGGGCATGGGCGAAATTACCAGCGGCAGTTTTTCGCCAACATTAAATTTGTCCATCGCCATGGCACGGGTGCCGCGCGAAGTACAATTGGGTGACGTGGTGCAGGTTGCCATACGCGATAAAATGCTGGCAGCCAAGGTGGTGAAATATCCCTTTGTACGCAATGGCAAAGGTTTAATTTGATAATTTATTTATAGGGGATAAAAATTGAGCAATCCGACAAATTTAAAATATACCGCCTCGCATGAGTGGGTAAAAACCGAAGCCGACGGTACGATTAGCGTTGGCATTACGCAACACGCCCAAGAGCTATTAGGCGACATAGTGTTTGTAGAAAGCCCGGCTGTTGGGCGCAGTGTGACTGCCAAAGAAGAGTGTGCGGTGGTGGAATCGGTCAAGGCCGCCGCCGACATTTACGCGCCCGTGAGCGGCATCGTAACCGTTGGCAATTCGGCATTGGACAGTACGCCTGAACTTATCAATTCAGAGCCGTATGCGGCCTGGATATTTAAAATGAAGCCAAGCAATGCTGCGGATATCAATAGCCTGATGGATGCAGCAGCATATCAAACGCACGTCGATAGCGAAGCACATTAAAAACCGGAAAGAGATAAGGGTAAAAATGGCGCACTTTTGAGCGTTTTACCCTTAAGCACCGCAGGTGCAATCCCTTAACCCCTTTCGCTGTTACCCCTTCACCTACTTTATAAATTTTAGCCAATGATTACCACTGATAAATTTGTAGATCGCCACAACGGCTCCGGCGAAAAAGATGTCACGGAGATGCTTCAAACAATAGGAGCAAAATCGCTTGATGAGTTAATCGATCAAACAATACCCGCTGCTATACGTTTGAAAAAGCCGTTGAATTTGCCGCAAGGCCTGTCCGAATACCAATACCACAAACATTTACGCCGCTTGTCCGCAAAAAATAAGGTATTCAAGTCGTACATCGGTTTGGGTTATTACAACACTATTGTGCCGCCAGTTATTCAGCGCAACGTGTTGGAAAATCCCGGTTGGTACACTGCGTACACGCCCTATCAAGCCGAGATTGCACAAGGTCGATTGGAAGCACTGTTGAATTTTCAAACCATGATTGTGGATTTAACCGGCATGGAAATCGCCAATGCTTCACTGCTGGATGAAGCTACTGCGGCGGCGGAAGCGATGGCGATGTTGTTTAGCACGCGCTCGCCGGAGGCCGTGAAAAATGGGGTGAATAAATTTTTCGTGGCGGACGATTGTTATCCCCAGACTATTGACCTGTTAAAAACCCGATCTGCACCTATGGGCATCGATCTGGTTATTGGGAATTTTAAAACGGTGGATTTAAGTTCCGGCATTTATGGCGCATTGCTGCAATATCCTGGCGCGGATGGCACGGTGCATGATTTCAGCAATTTTGTAAAAGCGGCGAAAGAGAAAGAAATTTCCATCGCTGTGGCGGCGGATATTTTAAGTCTGGCGTTGCTCACACCGCCCGGTGAATGGGGCGCAGACGTGGTGGTTGGCAGCACACAGCGTTTCGGCGTGCCGATGGGTTATGGCGGGCCGCACGCGGCGTATTTTGCCTGTCACGACAAGTTTAAGCGTTCCATGCCGGGGCGCATTATTGGCGTGTCCGTGGACGCTAATGGTGGCGCGGCACTACGCATGGCGCTGCAAACACGCGAGCAACATATCCGTCGCGACAAAGCCACCTCGAACATTTGTACGGCGCAAGCTTTGCTCGCTATTATGGCCAGCATGTACGCGGTGTATCATGGCTCGGCGGGTATGAAGGGCATTGCACAGCAAGTGCATTTCACGGCAGTAGCATTAGCCGCAGAGTTAAAAAATCTAGGTTACAAAGTTGCTGATGGACTTTATTTTGATACGATCAAAATCGACGTAGCAGATCATGCAAAAATTAAAAAACTGGCCGAAGCCGCACAAATAAATTTCCGCTATACCGAACAGGCACTGACTATTTCGGTAGATCAAACCACCGACGCGGAAGATTTAAATGCCATCATCGCCGTATTTGCAGAGGCGGCGAGCAAAACAGCGGCGCGCATTAGCGAGGCGCACATTACCGCACAAAAATCGCTTATCAAAAATCGCACCTCACCGATTTTGCAGCATCCAATTTTCAACACCTATCATTCCGAATCGGAAATAATGCGCTACATCAAAAAATTAGAGAATAAAGATTTATCGCTTGTGCATTCCATGATTTCTTTGGGCTCATGCACCATGAAGCTGAATGCAGTCTCCGAGCTTATGCCGATAACTTGGCCGGAATTCGCCAACATTCACCCCTTCGTGCCGGTTAATCAAGCCGCTGGCTACCAGGAAATAATTGCCGATCTGGATATTTTATTAAGCGAAATTACCGGCTTCGCCAAAATGAGCTTTCAGCCTAACAGCGGTGCGCAGGGTGAATATGCGGGATTACTGGTGATTCAGGCATATCACCGTGCATGCGGCGATGCGCACCGCAATATCGCGTTAATTCCCACGTCAGCGCATGGCACCAATCCGGCTTCTGCGGCGATGTGCGGTATGAAAATTGTGCTGGTTAAGTGTGACAAAAATGGCAATATTGATGTGGATGATTTGCGCGAAAAAGCCCGGCAACACAAAGAAAACTTATCCTGCCTGATGGTTACCTACCCCAGCACACACGGGGTTTATGAAGAAAGCATCGTCGAAATTACCAGCATCATTCATGCGAATGGCGGCCAGGTTTATATGGACGGCGCGAATATGAATGCGCAGGTAGGCTTAACCAGCCCGGGCAATATCGGCGCGGATGTGTGCCATTTAAATCTGCATAAAACTTTTGCTATTCCACATGGCGGTGGCGGCCCCGGCATGGGACCGATAGGGGTGGCCAAACACCTCGCACCTTATTTGCCATCACATCCGCTCGTTAAAACGGGGGGCGAAAAAGGCATCCATGCGGTATCTGCCGCCCCTTATGGCAGTGCGTTAATTTTGTTGATCTCTTATGGCTACATCAAAATGCTGGGCGGTGAGGGTGTAACGGAAGCCACGCGCATGGCGATTTTGAATGCAAATTACATTAAAGAATCGCTTAAAAATCATTACCCCACGCTATATAGCGGAAAAAATGGTCGTTGCGCACATGAGATGATTTTAGCCTGTGCCTCGTTCAAACGCGATGCGGGCATAGAAGTAGGGGACATTGCCAAGCGTTTAATGGATTATGGTTATCACGCGCCGACCGTTTCATTTCCTGTGGCGGATACTTTAATGGTAGAGCCGACTGAAAGTGAATCTAAAGCCGAATTGGACAAATTTTGTTCGGCCATGATTTCCATACGCAAAGAAATTGACGAAATTATCTTGGGGACAGCGGGCAAGGAAGATAATGTGCTGAAAAATGCACCGCATACTGCCAAATCCCTGATTACCGATAATTGGACACATACTTATTCGCGTGAAAAAGCAGCCTACCCCCTGCCTTGGGTGAAAGACAGCAAATTTTGGCCAAGCGTGGCGCGCGTGGATAATGTGCGCGGTGATAAATATTTGGTGTGCTCATGCCCGCCAATAGAGTCATATGCAGATACCCCGGCACTAAATAGCTCAGAAATCACTGAAGTTACCGCAATTTAATTTTCTATAAGGGAATCATCATGACTAAAGATACCGCAAACAAAACCGCTGTTAAATTGGGTGGCTCGCCGATCACCGTATTGGGTGACTTTCCCACTGTGGGGCAAACTGCACCCGCATTTACGCTGGTAGATAAAGACTTGAAAGATGTGTCGTTAAAAGACTTTTCGGGTAAGCGCAAAGTGCTGAACATTGTGCCTAGCCTCGATACAGCTGTATGTGCAACGTCTACACGAAAATTTAACGAGGCTGCAAGCAAGATTAATAACGCGGTAGTGCTGGTCATTTCTGCGGATCTGCCCTTTGCTATGGGTCGTTTTTGCACCACCGAAGGACTCACTAATGTTACCGCGCTTTCGCTGATGCGGGGACGAGAGTTTATGCGTGACTATGGTGTAAAAATCGCAGATTCAGTATTGCGCGGTGTAACTGCCCGTGCCGTAATTGTGCTGGATGAGAAAGACCGTGTAATTCATGCCGAGCTGGTTGATGATATAACGCATGAGCCGAACTATGCGGCGGCACTGGCGGCGTTAAATTAATTCCGGTGGAATAGGCATGTTGCACCGCCCCTTTTTGGGGCGGTGTTTCTGTCATTATTTTGATAGCGTTGTGATGTTTCATCCATATCAATAACTAATCGGGAGAAAAGACGTGTTCCTCAGGCCCTTAAAACTAGTATTATTTTCTGCCTTGCTCGCCAGCAGCAGCGCAACAATCGCCCTGCCCTTTAATTCCTTTGACCCGCGCTCAATGGCAATGGGCGGGGCGGGTGTCGCAGTGGGCGATGCCGCCATGGCTCCTTTCTTTAATCCGGCATTGCTGGGTGTAACCAAAGACGAGGATGATTTTTCTGTGGTGTTGCCTATCCTCGGCGTGCGCGTGTATGACCCGGAGGATTTCAGCACCAGCGTGGATAATTTTCAGCAGGGTAATTTCGTTAATAGGCTGCAAGCTTCGATTAATGCGTTTAATTTAACCCCGTCAACCCTTGGTGCAACAGCCATCGCTACCGATACTACGGCATTAAATATCCAACTCGCCACGTTAGATGGCAAACCGATACAGGCAGAGTTCGGCGCAGCAACGGTGATAGGTATTCCCGGCAAAAAATATGGGGGCGCATTTTTTGCCAGCGGTTCAGGTGCGTTAGGAGGGGTAATCAATTATCGAGATAGTCAAACATTGACTGCTTTGGCAGAAGTTGTCCCACAGGCAGCGGCTTGCCCTAATGCTGCTTGCCTTCAGGCATTAGCAAATACTAATCCTGGTATTATCAATGCTAATGGGACAGTCGCTTTTACCCCCGCCAACCTGCAGTCCAAAACCAATATTCGCGGCGTGGTCAAGGCTGAAACAGGTATTTCCCTGGCGCGCGAATTGACTATTCGTGAACAATCCCTCGCAATCGGTCTTTCACCCAAAATTGTTAAAGTGCTCATGTTTGATGTGGTCACCAATGTAAATACAGATCCAACCCTGACGGGCGATGATTATCGTGCCGAATACACCAACTTCAACTTTGATTTGGGCATGGCAAAAAATCATAAAAACGGTTGGCGTAGCGGGCTGGTGGTAAAAAATATAATTCCTTATTCATATGATTTCAAGCGCGCGCCGACAGCAGGCGCAACCCCCGTGCCGACAGGGGCCAAGATGGAATTAAGGCCGCAGGCACGAGTGGGCGTGTCACACTCCAACTCCTGGTCAACCGTGGCATTGGATGTGGACCTCACCCGCAACGACCCGGCAGGCTTGGAAGATAAGAGCCAATATATCGCGTTGGGTGGGGAGCTGGATGCTTTTGGTTGGGCGCAGATTCGCGCCGGCTATCGTGCGGATCTCGTTAACAATGCGCGCAATGTGGCTTCGCTAGGACTGGGTTTGGCCTTGTTCAAAGTGGTGCACGTTGATATTG
>JBEBGP010000198.1:0-9144 GCA_040081045.1 Candidatus Nitrotoga sp. | reverse complement strand
CACAAAGTTACATTTCGTGAAGCACTCATCTGGTCGTTGGTCTGGTTTACGCTGGCGATGCTATTCGGCGGCGCGTTGTGGGGTTGGCTCGAGCACACACTGCCGGCCGTGAAGTGGCAGATACCAAAGTTGTAGAGTATCTCACCGGTTATTTGCTGGAAAAAACTTTGGCGATGGATAACATTTTTGTTTTCGTCATGATATTTTCTTATTTTGCGGTGCCGCTGGAATTTCAGAAACGCATACTGGTCTATGGTGTACTGGGTGCTATCGTCATGCGTGCCGTGCTGATCTTGCTGGGTGCCTGGCTGATCGCGCAGTTTCACTGGGTATTGTATATTTTTGGGGCTTTCCTGCTGATTACCGGTATCAAGATGTTTTTGTTCGCCGAACATCAGCCTGATCTCGCCAAGAACCCGCTGTTTAAATGGTTGCGTAAACATTTGCGCATTACCGACAACTATCACGGCGACAAATTCTGGATTTATGACAAGGGTGTGCGCTGGTTTACGCCGATGTTTCTGGTGCTGGTGCTGATTGAGGCATCGGATCTTATTTTTGCGGTGGATAGTATTCCGGCTATTTTTGCCGTAACTCAGGATCCATTCATTGTGTTTACCTCCAACATTTTTGCCATTTTGGGGTTGCGCGCGCTGTACTTTTTGCTGGCCGACATGGCCGAACGTTTTCATTTGCTCAAATACGGCCTGGCGGTAGTGCTGATATTCGTGGGTATTAAAATGCTCATTGTGGACTGGTTTAAAATTCCGGTAGCGGTGTCCCTGGGGGTGATTGTCGCGGTGTTGGGCATCAGTGTGCTATTGAGTCTGCGGGCAAGTGCGGGCAAGCCGACATAGTGTAACCAGCATGTAATATGCGCCAGTTATGTTTTGCGCAACACCATTTTTTAGGTATTCAGGAACCCTTTTGTAATTCATTTCATTGTTGGTGATTGGCTCATCGTACTTGGCTATGCTGCTAGCATTGCGACGCATATATTGCTTAACCGTCATTTGGTTTGATACGGTGTTATTTTCAAGTTTAAGCCTTGTCATCTCAAGCAAAATGTTGTGAAATACCAATCATGAACACATCAGATGATCATCGCATTAAAATTTCCACGCAGGTCAGCTATCTGTCGGAACAATCGAACGAAGTGGAAAATCGGTTTGTTTTTTCCTATACCATCACTATTACCAATACAGGCAATACAACCGCCAAGCTGATTAGCCGTCATTGGATTATTACTGATGCGAATCAGCATGTGGAAGAGGTGCGCGGACAGGGCGTGGTAGGCGAGCAGCCGCTCATTCGACCGAATCAGGGTTTTGAATATACCAGCGGTGCGGTGCTATCTACGCAAGTCGGCATCATGTCGGGGAGTTACCAAATGCAGGCGGAGGATGGCTCGCGTTTTGATGTGCCGATTCCGCAGTTTGTGTTGAGCATACCGCGCGTGCTGCACTAGCGCATATCTCTAAAGGGTTTTTAAGAATTCAAAGTTCCAAACCAGACGAGGTGTGCGCATAAAGTGTTGATGCAGTACAGGCGTGATCATAAAGAAAGCATTTTTTGTGAGATACGCAACGTTGTGACGAGATTTGGATTGATAGAGATGTCCCTAAAAACCAGTTATCGCTTTATTGCCCCGTTTTACGATTTATTTGTCGACCACGCTACGCGAGCTGCGCGCCAACGTAGCCTGGCCCGCTTGCCCCAACAAGTATTGCCGCAACAGGGCGCAGCAAAGGTGTTGCTCAATGGTGTGGGCACGGGTCTGGATTTCCCCTATCTACCGTTATGTCATGAGTACACCGCACTGGATTTAACTGCGGCCATGCTGACCCGCGCCCAATCCCGGACAACTAATTTAAATATGCAGTATGTGCGGGGCGATAGTACGGCGCTCCCCTTTGCCGCAAATTGTTTTGATTATTTGATACTGCACCTGATTGTAGCTGTGGTGCCGCAGCCTGCTTTATGTTTGCATGAGGCGGTACGTGTGCTTAAACCAAGCGGCCGAATATTTTTATTTGATAAATTTTTGCGGATCGATGAGCGTGCCTGGTTACGCCGTGCGCTGACTCCGTTGGTTGGACAGCTTGCCACGCGGCTGGATGTGGTGTTTGAAGAGGTCATGCGTGCTGCCCCGGATTTACGGGTGATAACAGATGAGCCGATATTGGCGCGGGGTTGGTTTCGTTTAATAGAGTTACAGAAGTTGAATAGAGTCTGTTAACAATCATGCGACGGGTGCGAATGAGGGGAATCGGGATGCAGTGCAAGGCGAGCAACGCGTCCCGCCGAATAATTGTCAACAGACTCTAAGGTTTCGATATGAATTTTTCATTCAATCAACTTTTCAATCAAATATGCACGGGCAATAAAAATATCTGGGCAGTCGCGCTGTGTTTATTGCTCAGCGCCTGCAGTACGCCCAAATCGCCAACAACCAGCGTAACACCTGTGTTGGCACCGGCCTTCTCACCCAGCAAGTGGGAGATGCTACCTGACTGGCAATCGCTTAATCTTTCCGTGTCGCATCTGGCGTTTTTGCAAAGCTGCCGCGTGTTGAAATCCCGTTCAGATTGGAGCGAAGTGTGTGGTCGCGCAGAAACTTTTAATGCCAATGATAACCGCGCATTGCGGGCATTTTACGAGGAGTGGTTTACCCCCTACCAAGTGTTCAATGCAGATGGTACCGAGGAGGGCATTATTACGGGATATTACGAACCTGTGTTGAAAGGCAGTCGTACCAAAACGTCACGTTTTCGCTATCCGATATATGGGGTGCCGGATGATTTGCTGGTTATTGATTTAGGCAATGCTTACCCGCAGTTAAAAGACATGCGGTTACGTGGTCGCGTGCAGGGCAACCGTGTGCTGCCTTATTACAGTCGTGCTGATATTGAAGCAGGCGAGGGGGCGGGTGTAGCGGCTTTAAAAGGGCGCGAGCTATTTTGGGTAGAGTATCCGGTGGAATTATTTTTTTTGCATATTCAGGGTTCGGGGCGCATAGATTTACCCGATGGCACGCAGGTAATGTTGGGTTATGCCGAACAGAACGGGCACCCCTATATGTCGATTGGAAAAAAATTGGTCGACATGGGCGAGCTTAAGTTGGAAGAGGCTTCTATGCAGAGTATTAAATTATGGGGTGAAAGAAATCCGGACAGATTGGGTGCGTTGCTAGACCATAATCCCAGCTATGTATTTTTCCGCGAATTGCCCAACGGCTTCACTACTCCGCCTGGCTCGCTCGGTGTGCCACTTACCAACGAATACAGCCTGGCTGTTGATGCCAGAATTATTCCACTGGGCTCGCCAGTGTTTTTATCGACTACTTATCCAAATGACAGCGCACCGCTTAATCGGCTTATGCTGGCACAAGATACCGGTGGTGCGATTCGCGGTGCGGTGCGTGCCGATTTCTTTTGGGGCATGGGGCATGATGCGGGCGCACAAGCCGGCAAGATGAAACAGAAAGGACGACTGTGGGTGCTGTTCCCTAGGGGTAGCGAGCCGGAGCTAAATTAGCAGGAACGCGACACCAATTGGCAGGTGATAATGACCGGGATAATTTTCTTAGAGCGATGACTTGCTGATTTCCATGGTTTGGTTCAATGTTTTTTCCAATTCGGCAGCAGGCCTGTACCCGGGCACGAGTACGCCATCTGCAAATATCAGCGCGGGTGTGCCGTTTATATTCAGCTTGCGGCTTAACTCTGCTACTTTCATGGTGGGCGTGTTGCAAGTACCGATAGCGGGCATAACATTATTCAGCATTAAATTATCCCACGCTTTGATTGGATCCTTGCTGCACAAAATAGCTTGAACTTTTTTATCCGATCCCTCAAACAGGGTCAGATGAAAGATGTACAGTGTTACATTGTCCACCTGCTGGAGTTCTTGCTCTAATTTTTTGCAGAAAGAGCAATTGGGGTCAGTGAAGTAGGCCATTTTACGTAGACCGTTTCCTTTGACTCTTTTCAGAGCCAGATCAAATGGTAGGCTATCAAAGTCCACTGCAAATAATTTACTTGTACGCTCTGCGGTTATGTTGCGTCCGTTTTTCAGATCGAAGATGCTGCCGGAAATCAGGTAGCGCGCATTTTCGTCGGTATAAAATAATTCGCCCTGCGCGACTACTTCGTACAAGCCCATGATATTGGCTTTATTTACTTGCTTGATTTCACCCAGTTGCGGGTAATTTTTTTGTAGCGTGAGCTTGATCCGGGCGGTACTGGGACTTGTTCCTTGGGCTTTGGCAGCTTTGGCGACAGGTTCGGCATAGGCGAAATGAAGCGTGCCGAGCAACAGTAGAAAAAATAGTGATTTGAGCATTATGAACTCCTGGTTAGTCATTGATTGGTTGGTCTTCAATTCATTGCATGGCGCGCCAACATTTTTTTCAGCGGCATCATGCGGTTGGTGAAGTTCAGTCCCGAGTTGCGGGCCATGCGCAACAGCGGGTGGTCGTTATTAAACAATTTCTTCAGCATATCAGTGGCGACCATCATGGCCGTGACATCTTCTTTGCGCGCCCGTTCATAACGTCGCAGTAAATGTATATTACCGCAATCCTGCTCTGCGCCGCGTTGCAACAATACTTGCGCCAGCTGCTGCGCGTCGCCAAACCCCAGATTGATACCCTGTCCGGCCAGCGGATGAATATTGTGCGCCGCATCACCTATCAACGCCAGGCGAGGTTTGACAGTCTGCGGCACATACAGGCGGCGTAGTGGAAAGGCAGAAGGTTTATTCAACAATTGCAACTCACCCAGCTTATGCTGTGATGCGGCTGCAATTTCCGCACACAGAGCCCGCTCGGATAGTTGTAACAAATGCGCGGATTTTTGCAGACTGACCGACCAAACCATAGATACATTATTTTGCGGCAAGGGCAGTAGGGCCAATATACTGTCAGGTTGAAACCATTGAAATGCTGTGCCGCGATGGGGTTTTTCAACCATGAAATTGGCCACTACACCGTGTTGCTGATATGACGCGGGATTGACCACTATTCCCGCTTGCTGTCGCACCCACGAATCTGCGCCATCCGCGCCCACGATTAATTTGGCTTGCAAAATACGACCATCCTGTAAGGTTAGGTGTGCAGCTTCTTCAGTCCAGTGTAAATGCTCACAACGTGCGGGTTGAAAGAGAGTCAGATTGTTCTGAGCCATAGATGCCTGTCCAATCGCCTGTTGTAGGGCGCGATTCTCCAGAATAAAAGCCAGTTCTGGCACGCCCATTTGGTAGGCGCTGAAATCCAGTGCGGCACCTTCATCGCCCCAAACACACATTTTCTCGACAGTTTGCACGCGGGCTAAATCCAGATGCTTCCAGGCATCACATTGCTGTAAAAATGCCGCGCTACCCGAGCTAATCGCAAAAATCCGGTTATCCCACTCTAATGAGGATGGGGCGGGTTTGACCGATTGGCTTTCCACCAAGCCTGCATTTAAGCCCGCAGACCGTATGGCAGCAGCTAAGCTAGTGCCCACTGACCCACCACCGATAATTAACACATCAAACATTATACGTGCGCTCCCGTTGGATCATGCCGACCTAATACAAACAATAAACCCCGCTTCATGACATCATCGTCCAAGTTATGCGGTGGTGAAAAATTGATTGTCGAAGACTTATACAAGTACATGTGCAAATGATAGCACGCGGCGATTGGTTAATTTATAATCACGTCCCCTTCGGACAATCGTCATGCGCATCGGTTCTTATCAACTCAAAAATAATTTAATTGTTGCCCCTATGGCTGGTGTGACGGATCGTCCCTTCCGCATGTTATGCAAGCGCATGGGTGCCGGTATGGCGGTCAGCGAGATGGTTTCTTCCAACTCATTACTATATGGTTCGGAAAAAACCAAACGCCGCGCCAATCACGAAGGTGAAGTGGATCCCATCTCTGTGCAAATTGTTGGAGCCGATCCCGCCATGATGGCAGAAGCGGCACGCTATAATGCCGGCGCGGGCGCGCAAATTATTGACATTAACATGGGTTGTCCAGCCAAAAAAATTTGTAATGTGATGGCGGGTTCGGCACTGCTGCAAAATGAAATCTTGGTAGGGCAGATTTTGAAATCAGTGGTGGATTCAGTCGCTGTTCCTGTCACCTTGAAAATCCGCACAGGTTGGGATAAACAAAATCGCAATGCGGTACGCATCGCGCAAATAGCTGAGCAGAGCGGTATTCAGGCTTTATCCATCCATGGTCGCACCCGTGCCTGCGCTTATACAGGTCATGCCGAGTACGACACTATCACCGCAGTTAAAGCCAGCGTCAATATTCCAGTTATAGCCAACGGTGACATCACCACACCGGAAAAAGCGCGCGATGTGTTGCGACAAACCGGCGCAGATGCCGTCATGATCGGTCGCGCTGCACAAGGTAGGCCATGGCTGTTTCGCGAAATTGAACATTTCATTTCGACCAGCACACATCTTTCACCGCCACCGGTAAATGAAGTGCAGTTTGTGCTGTTAGAGCACATGCATGAGCTGTATGAGTTTTATGGCGACCACACTGGCGTGCGTGTAGCGCGCAAACATATTTCCTGGTACACCAAAGGGCTGGCCGGTTCGGCACATTTTCGGCATGGCATGAATCAACTGGAAAGCCGTGATGAGCAGCTGATGGCCGTGAATGATTTTTTTGATGAACAATTGCAGCGTGGCGAACGTCTGCATTATGTTGAGATGAATGAGAGCGGGCTGAATAAAATCTGAATCGGTAAGGTATGGACGAGTAATGTTTTAGTTGTATAGATCAGGCTGCATCATGCAGCGAAGAGGGGCTCATGAAAAAAAAACACGAATGTATTTTGGACGAAAGTGAAGTGGCGCGATGTGTGCGCCAAGCCATTGAGGAGTACTTCCGAAATTTGGATGGCGAAGACCCTTCCAGTTCGATGTATGAAATGGTTATGAACTGTGTAGAAAAACCGCTTATTGAAACAGTCATGCATTACGCCGAGGGTAACCAAACGCGCGCAGCAGAATTGTTGGGGTTGAACCGCAATACCTTGCGTAAAAAATTAGGCCTATTAGCCAAACAAAAAACGGCGTCCAGTCTCCGTCCCGTCATGCGCCTGGAACGGCATGCCGCAAAAAAATCAGCTATGGTTCATCTCCATGGAAAAAGAAGATCAGTATGACGACAATCAAGCAAGCGCTGCTCAGTGTTTCAGATAAATCCGGCATACTCGAATTAGCACAAGGTTTACAACGATTGGGCGTCGCCATTCTTTCTACTGGTGGCACGGCCAGATTACTGGCTGATGCGGGCGTGGCTGTGATTGAAGTATCTGACTATACCGGCTTCCCCGAAATGCTGGACGGTCGCGTGAAAACACTACACCCGAAAATTCACGCGGGTATTTTGGGGCGACGTGATGTGCCTGCCCATGTCGCAACCATGCAACAACATGGCCTGCCCAACATCGATTTGGTAGTAGTGAATCTTTATCCATTTAGTGCCACGGTTGCCAAGCCCCATTGCACGCTGGAAGAGGCCATCGAAAATATCGACATTGGCGGCCCCACCATGGTTCGTGCAGCTGCGAAAAATCACCCGCACGTGGCAGTTGTCACCGATCCTGGCGACTATGCTGACCTGTTGGCCGAAATGCAAACCAATGACTGCGCGCTGTCCGATGCCACCCGTTTTGATCTGGCGAAAAAAGCGTTCTCGCATACTGCCGCGTATGACAGCGCGATTAGCAATTACCTCACCACAATCCAGGCCGATGGCACGCGCAACGCATATCCCGGGCAAATTAATTTGACTTTCACCAAAGTGCAGGACATGCGTTATGGTGAGAATCCGCACCAGAGCGCAGCCTTCTATCGTGATTTAACCGCCGTGCCGGGTGGCATCGCGGATTATTTGCAAGTGCAGGGTAAGGCACTGTCCTACAATAATATCGGTGATGCCGATGCGGCGTGGGAGTGCGTTAAAACATTTACCCAAACGGCCTGCGTTATTGTGAAGCATGCCAACCCCTGCGGCGTGGCGATTGCCGCAACACCCTTGCAGGCTTATCAATCGGCTTATGCCACCGATCCCACCTCGGCCTTTGGCGGGATTATTGCGTTCAATCGCGAGTTGGATGAAGCCACCGCCGCCGCCATCACTGGCCAACAATTTGTCGAAGTCATTATTGCGCCTGGCGTCACCGAAGCCGCGCTGAAAGTGACCGCTACGAAACAAAATGTGCGTGTCCTGACCGTGCCGATTTCTGCCGCGCATAACCAGTTTGACCTCAAGCGCGTGACTGGCGGGCTGCTTTTGCAATCGTCCGACATACTGAATGTGCAAGAGAGCGATCTGCGCGTGGTCAGCAAAATTCAGCCGGACGCAACACAAATGCATGATCTGCTGTTTGCCTGGCGCGTGGCGAAGTATGTGAAATCCAATGCCATCGTATTTTGTAAAAATGGCACGACACTCGGTGTCGGTGCGGGACAAATGAGCCGTGTGGACAGCACGCGCATCGCCAGTATCAAAGCAGGTAATGCACAGTTAAGCCTGCAGGATTCTGTGGTGGCCTCGGATGCATTTTTCCCGTTCCGCGATGGCATTGAGGTGTTGGCGGCAGTGGGTGCGAAAGCCGTCATTCAACCCGGTGGCAGTATGCGTGATGAAGAAGTGATCGCAGCGGCGGATGAGTTGGGGTTGGCGATGGTGTTTACTGGCTACCGCCATTTCCGCCATTAAACATTTAGGCTTGCTGCGCTTGGCATAACTGTGTTGCTCAAGGATTCAAAATGCTCATGTACAAAAAAGTACATTCCGCTTTTTCATCCTCGCGCGCCTTGTCCTGCCTTCGCTCGCGACAGCCTAATTAAGTGGCATGGATAGCATGGGCTTACTGATAAGGACTTGAACGCAGATTGGCCATTATAAAAAACTTTGTCATTCCCGCGCAGGCGGGAATTCAGATGGTTGAATAATCCCCGCATAGCGGGACAACATTAAAGTTCTGTCCGCTGCGTGAAGTATTTTTTACTGGATTCCCGCCTGCGCGCACTACTGTCCGGAATAATTTCATGCGAACAATCCTCCTTGGCGGGTAGCAAATTCAGTCAATGCATCCGTTCGTCGCCGGTATCGCTCGGCCTCGA
>JBEBGP010000004.1:0-9148 GCA_040081045.1 Candidatus Nitrotoga sp. | reverse complement strand
ATTCAGGCTTCAGTATTTTTTAATTAACGAGACAACCATGAGTGCAAATATTCGCCACATAACTGATGCAACTTTTACCGCTGAGGTGCTGCAAGCACCACTACCCGTGCTGGTTGACTATTGGGCAGAATGGTGTGGGCCATGCCGCAGCATCGCGCCCATTCTGGAAGAAATCGCCAAGGACTATGAAGGCAGGCTGACAATAGCCAAACTAAATGTGGATGATAACCAGCAAACCCCGCAAAAATACGGGATACGCGGCATCCCCACGCTGATGTTATTCAAAAATGGCAACACTGAGGCAACCAAAGTCGGCGCACTATCCAAATCACAATTAACCGCCTTTATTGACAGTCACATTTGAAGCGTTTAATCTCACGCCTGTAACTGCCTGATTTATCCCTCCCAAGAAATGATTTCCACTACAAATTAAAATAATTCAGCCTATAAACTTTTAATCAAAAGCTCTCAAAACCAAACTCCCAAACCAGACATTACAGGTAGTATTTATCGCAATTTTCGTGTTAACCGCAGTCCCTCTCCTCCGGCCATTTTCATAACCCACATTCAACCCCCCACCTTCTTATGCACCTATCTGACCTAAAAACCAAACACATCACCGAACTGGTAGACATCGCCATCACCAATCAGATCGACAATGCTAACCGAATGCGTAAACAAGATCTGATTTTTGCGCTGCTCAAAAATCAGGCCAAAAAAGGCGAAAGCATATTTGGTGAAGGGACGCTGGAGGTACTACCGGATGGTTTTGGATTCTTGCGCTCGCCGGACACTTCATACTTGGCCGGGCCCGATGATATATATGTCAGTCCCAGTCAAATTCGACGTTTTAACCTGCACACAGGCGATTCCATTGAAGGTGAGATTCGCACCCCCAAAGAGGGCGAGCGTTATGTGGCACTGGTCAAGGTCGACAAAGTTAACTCTGAACCGCCTGAGAATACAAAAAATAAAATCCTGTTTGAAAACCTGACTCCCTTATTTCCTACCGAGCAAATGGGCTTGGAGCGTGACATACGCGCCGAAGAAAATATTACAGGCCGCATCATTGATATTGTCGCGCCCATCGGCAAGGGGCAGCGCGGCTTGCTGGTAGCCTCGCCCAAGTCTGGCAAGACCGTCATGCTGCAACATATCGCGCACTCGATTTCTGCCAATTTTCCCGATTCGCACTTGATAGTTTTGCTGATCGACGAGCGCCCGGAAGAGGTCACTGAGATGAGTCGCAGTGTGCGCGGTGAAGTAGTCGCTTCAACTTTTGACGAGCCCGCCACACGCCACGTGCAAGTCGCAGAAATGGTGCTGGAAAAGGCCAAACGTCTGGTTGAGCATAAAAAAGATGTGGTCATTCTGCTGGATTCCATCACCCGCCTGGCGCGCGCTTACAACACAGTCGTGCCCTCCTCCGGCAAGGTGCTGACCGGCGGTGTGGATGCCAATGCATTGCAACGACCCAAACGTTTTTTCGGTGCGGCACGTAATATAGAAGAAGGTGGCTCGCTGACCATTATCGCAACTGCGCTGGTTGACACTGGCTCACGCATGGATGATGTGATTTACGAAGAATTCAAAGGCACGGGCAATATGGAAATTCATCTTGACCGCCGCATGGCCGAAAAACGCATTTATCCTGCCATCAACATTAATCGCTCCGGCACGCGCAAGGAAGAATTACTGATCAAGGCTGAAGTACTGCAAAAAATCTGGGTGCTACGCAAATTACTCTATCCGATGGACGAGCTGGAGTCGATGGAATTTCTACTGGATAAAATCAAGGCCACCAAAAATAACTTTGATTTTTTTGACTCGATGCGGCGTTAACTTTACTGCATTGATAATGCGCTTTAGTTGCCCGTCGTAACATTTTCGGGGACAATTCGGCCTCACCTATCTAAGCTGTATTCACTTTTTACAAGGAAGATGTGGATATGTCCGGGATTGCCCAGTTGCCAATCGTCGAACCCCAAACCACCCAATCGATCCACGAAAAACCTGATCGGCCGCTTCAAATTCCAGCACAGCCACCATTACACTGGCACTTCGATCCACAGGTGCTGGAAATAGAGCGGCGCATCTTGTTTGAGCAGGGTTTTAACTACGTTGGTCATGAGTTATTGGTACCCAATCCAGGCGACTATCACGTCCCCGGTCAGCTTGATAACGCCAAGATATTAGTCCGCAACCAGCATGGCGTAGAGTTACTATCTAATATCTGTCGGCATCGGCAGGCCATCATGCTGGAAGGACGCGGCACAATAAAAAATATTGTGTGTCCGCTGCATCGCTGGACTTATCAGTTGGATGGAACCATGCTGGGTGCGCCACATTTTCCGGCAAACCCGTGCCTGCCCCTGAATAAAACACCCTTGCAAAATTGGAATGGCCTGTTGTTTGCCGGTCAGCGCAATGTAGCCAGAGACCTTGCTACCATACCCGCGTTGAGGGAACTTGATTTCTCAAATTACCTTCTGGATTGCGTTGAAGTCGAAGAATATGCGTTCAATTGGAAAACTTTTATTGAGGTATATCAAGAGGACTACCACGTCGAGCCCTTCCACCCGGGTTTGGCAAAATTTGTGGACTGCAATGATTTACACTGGAAATTTGGCGATTGGTACTGCTTGCAGACTGTGGGCGTACAACGAGATTTACGCAAAGTAGGCAGCGTTACCTACGGCAAGTGGCAAGAACAGGTTCAACGCTACCATCATGGCAATATGCCGCGCTTCGGCGCAATCTGGCTGACGCTTTATCCAAACATCATGATTGAATGGTATCCCGGCACGCTGGTGGTCAGCTCGATCATACCCAATGGAACGGATGCTTGCACGCACATTGCCGAATTTTATTATCTTGAAGATATCGTTTTATTTGAGCGTGATTTCATTGCGGCAGAAAAAGCTGCGTACCATGAGACCGCAAAAGAGGACAATATCATCTGCCAAAAAATTCATCAGGGACGTAAGTATTTATACCAGCAAGGCATGGAGGAGTCAGGCCCCTACCAAACCCCACCAGAGGACGGTCTGCTGCACTTCCATAAATTTTTATTACAACAGTTAACGCCGCACATTAAATGAAGAACCCCGCCCCAAGGGGCGGGGTATCAAATCCGAATCTGGTCAAATCATTCGCCGCAAGCGGCGGGGAATTCGACCCTAAGAGATTAAAGGGGCCGATGATGAGCACAGTTATTGATCCGGTATGTGGCATGAACGTCGATACCGAACAGGCGCGAAGTGTGGTGCATGATGGCGGGCGCTTTTACTTCTGTTCGCAACACTGCTTGGGGAAATTCGTTGCGGATACTGGCAAATATCTCCAGCCAGAACTTCTAAAACCAATCGCACCAATTCCACTCGCTGTTACTCCGGTCACGCGACCATCCCCCAGTGGCTATACCTGCCCGATGCACCCCGAGATTATTCGCAATGCGCCGGGCACTTGCCCGATTTGTGGCATGTCGCTCGAGGCAATGTATGCAACGGCAGAAGATAACTCCGAGCTGCGCGATATGACACGTCGCTTTTGGACAAGCGCGACACTGGCTTTGCCTGTGTTTGTACTGGCAATGGTGATGGATGTAGTTCCGCAAATTATTCCGGACAATATGTCGATGACGCTGCTGGTTTGGATTCAGTTTGTATTGACAACCTCGGTAGTACTGTGGAGTGGCTGGCCGATTTTTCAACGCGGCTGGGCATCCCTGGTGAATCGCAGTCTCAATATGTTTACCCTGATCGCGCTGGGTGTGGGTGTGGCATGGATTTACAGCGTGGTGGCAATGTTACTGCCGGAAATTTTTCCGCCGTCCATGCATACGATGGGCGGCATGGTACCGGTATATTTCGAAACAGCGGCAGTCATCATGGCACTGGTGCTGTCAGGACAGGTGATGGAGCTGCGTGCCCGCAGCCAAACCACCACAGCGATTAAATTATTGCTCGACCTCACACCGAAAACCGCACGCATCGTACACGCCAATACCAAGGGCGAATTGATTATTGAAACAGACATTCCGCTGGAGCAGGTACAACCCGGTGATGTGCTGCGTGTGCGACCCGGCGAAAAAGTGCCGGTGGATGGGGTGGTGCTCGAGGGCAACAGTGCGCTGGATGAATCGATGGTCACAGGCGAATCTATCCCTGTAGAGAAAACCGCCGGAGCGCGACTCATCGGTGCCACGCTCAACGGCACAGGCAGCTTGTTGATGCGCGCCGAGCGCGTCGGTGCCAATACACTGTTAGCGCAGATCGTGCATATGGTCAGCGCAGCGCAACGTTCGCGCGCACCCATTCAAAGATTAGCCGATATGGTCGCGGGTTATTTCGTTCCGGCAGTGGTGCTGGCAGCACTCGCTACACTGGCGGCATGGGGCATCTGGGGGCCGGAGCCGAGATTGGCACATGCCATCGTCAATGCCGTGGCGGTTCTGATTATTGCCTGCCCATGCGCGCTGGGACTGGCTACCCCGATGTCCATCATGGTCGGTATCGGGCGCGGAGCACAATTGGGTGTGCTTATTAAAAATGCCGAAGCGTTGGAAACAATGGAAAAAGTGAACACCCTGGTGGTGGATAAAACTGGCACCCTGACTGAAGGTAAGCCCAAATTGGTTTCGATCACGGCACTCAGCGGATTTTCAGAGCAACGATTATTACAACTGGCAGCCAGTTTAGAACATGCCAGCGAACATCCGCTGGCAACCGCTATCGTTAAAGGGGCGCAGGATAAAGGATATCTGCCGGCAGCAGTTACAGCATTTCGTTCCGTCACGGGTATGGGCGTGATAGGCACAGTTGATGGCTATGTGGTCGCATTGGGCAATTTAAAATTATTCGAAACATTGCAAATTGATGCCGGTGAATTACCCACCCGCGCCGAAGTGTTACGCAGCGACGGACTGACAGTAATGTTACTGGCTGTAGATAATCAAGCAGCTGGGTTGATTGCCGTGACTGACCCGATCAAAGAATCAACGCAGAATGCGATACATACTCTGCATGAACAAGGTGTGCAAGTCATTATGCTGACCGGAGACAATCGCGTGACTGCTGAAGCAGTAGCGAAAAAATTGGGTATCGATCAGGTACACGCGGAAATTCTGCCGGAACAAAAAATGTCTGTCATTAAACAATTGCAGGCGCAGGGTCGCATAGTAGCAATGGCCGGGGATGGCATCAACGACGCGCCTGCCTTGGCGCAAGCGCAGGTCGGCATTGCGATGGGCACGGGAACTGACGTGGCAATGGAAAGTGCGGGAATTACTCTGGTCAAAGGTGATCTGCGCGGCATCGTGTACGCGTTGCACCTGTCTCGTGCCACCGTGAGGAATATCCGGCAAAATTTAATCTTTGCGTTTGCCTATAACATACTGGGGATACCCGTGGCGGCAGGTGTGCTGTACCCGATGTTTGGTTTGCTGCTCTCGCCAATTATCGCGGCTGCAGCGATGAGTTTCAGCTCTGTGTCAGTTATTGTGAACGCACTGAGATTACGCAATTTACAGCTATGGAAGCGCTGATTAAGTCGGCGAGCGGGAAGAAGGGCAAGGCGCACGGCGCTCAGAAACCGCAATGTATGTGGTATACATGAGGATTTTGAGTACCGTGCAACGTAGCAATTCACCCGCGTAAACACTTAATCAGCGTTTCCCTATGACATATGGCAAGCATAACGATACTCAATCATTGAAATGCGGTTAGACGAAACCGGAAAGAAATGCCGTCATGACGACATCGCAATTTTCCCGATCCCGGATTCGATCATCACCCCATGGCCATGATTATGCACAACACCGGATACTACAGCCTCCTCCACCAAATTCACGGAAATAATCATGGGGAAAATAATGTCCCACTGTATAGCTACCTGCGTAGCGCGTATAATCTCGCGTGCGAGCTCGCAATGTCGTGCCGCCAAAAACCAGAACCTTAATCTAACCCACTACAAAGCTCATTCTCATGATTACCATACAACGCTCGCCTAATCTATTGGACATCGCTGTGTTGGGTGAATTTACTCTGGCGGATTTCAAACAAATCGAAGATCAAGCACTCAGCCAATTGAATACTTCCAAACTCACCACATCGGATTCCGTCAGCCTACTGTTTGATTTGCGTGACATGATTGATTACACCATCGATGTTGCGCTGGAAGAAATCAAATTTTTTAGCGGTGCGCATCCCGCTCAGTTCAAAAAAATCGCAGTAGTCACAAATGACCAGTGGATCACCTGGCAAGCCTGGTTATCGCGACTGTTTGTGCATGCAGATATTCGACCCTTCACGGCTTATGAAGATGCAAAAGCGTGGGTGCACTCTGACAGCTGAACTTGCCAGGGCGACTTAGAACTCTACAACGCGCGCGCCCTGTTAGATATGACAGCATCCCACGGCATGATTTACCAAATCATCTTCAGGTCGGTATGCCGGCTTATTTTTCCAACCAGATAAACGTTCCCATCCGCCCAGTCACCCCGTCACGCCGGTAAGAAAAAAATCGGGCAGGATCGGTATAAGTACAAAAATCCCCCCCGTAAATTCGGGTGATGCCCAAAGCATTCAGACGCAAACGTGCCAATTGATAAATATCCGCCTGCCACTTGCCTACAGTGCCCGGGGCGAAGGCGGCGGCTGTGCATGCATCTTGTGCCATAAAAGCAGCACGCACCTCCTCGCCCACCTCAAAAGATTGCTGGCCGATGGCAGGCCCTAACCACGCCATTACAGTGGTTGCAGGCACAGCCATGGATGCGACTGCTGCTTCAATAACCCCTGCACATAATCCGCGCCAACCCGCGTGTGCTGCCCCCACTACGCGACCATAGTCATCACATAACAATACGGGCAAACAATCCGCCGTCATCACCACACACACTGCGCCGGCCTGTTTGGCAATGCACGCATCACCCTCGGGATCGCATGGAGCCATGCCGGCATCTATTACTTTTACGCCATGAGTTTGGGTCAACCACACTGGTTCGCTCGGCAAGTGGGAAGCGAGCAGCATACGATTACGCAGCACGGTGACGGCATCATCCCCGACATGCCGCCCCAGATTGAAACTGTTATACGACAAGGCACTCAGTCCACCCGTGCGTGTGGTTTGTAAAGCGCGTACATTTCTGGGTGCAGGCCAATCGGGATAAATAAATGTTGACGCGGGGTCAGCGTATGGCATCTTTAATGTCTTTCAACAATTGTGTGAAATCCACTGGCAGCGATGCTTGCCACTCCATCCACTCCCCTGATGCAGGATGCTCCAACCCGAGTTGCGCCGCATGCAAGGCTTGCCGCGGAAAGGCAAGCAGCATGGCGCGCAACGACAGTGGACATTTTTGCGCGCCCTTGATGTACAGCGTATCCCCTACCAGAGGATGTTTGATATGCGCCATGTGCACGCGAATTTGATGGGTGCGCCCCGTTTCCAGTTTGCAGCGCAACAGCGTGCAGCCTGTGAATTGTTCGACAATCCTGTAATGCGTGATGGCAGATCGCCCCCCCTCGGTTACCGCCATTTTTGTGCGCTGGCGCGGATGTCTATCTATCGCCGCATCCACCGTGCCCGCCCGCTCTACCTCGCCATAAACCAGGGCATAATATTCGCGCTGCATGGTGCGCGCCTGCAATTGCCGCACCAGCGAAGTTTGCGCGATCAATGTTTTTGCCACCACCAACAAACCGCTGGTGTCTTTATCCAAACGATGCACGATGCCCGCACGCGGAATCCCGGCCAATTGCGGCGCGTGATGCAGCAGCGCGTTCAGCATGGTCCCCTGCCAATTGCCGCTACCCGGATGCACCACCAACCCCGCTGGCTTATTGATGACCAGAATGCTGTCATCTTCAAATAAAATATTCAGCGCAATGTCTTCCGCCAAATACGGCTGTTCGGCGGGAGCAGATTGCGGCATGACCGTGACAATTTCACCACCCCATACTTTATATTTGGGCGTGGCGGTTGCGTCATCCACTTTGACCTGCTCCTCCCCCACCCATGCTTGCAAACGACTGCGCGAATATTCCGGCAACAATTTGACCAGTGCCTGATCCAGCCGCAATCCGGCATATTCACGCGGCACAACAAAGGTAAGCAAACTTGGAACTGCCAGCAATTCTGGGGGAGGGATTGCGGTATAATCCAACTCAGCTATTTCTTCGAACTCATCCATGCTGCGTAGTTTAACTTTATTTTCTCTGCTCATACTAACAACACTCACGCTGACTGCTTGCGGCACGTTGGATAAAGATCCGTCCAAAGGCAAATCCGCCGAAGAGCTTTTTAACGAAGCCAAAGCACAAATGGATAATGTGAGCTATGAAAAAGCCATCAAGGCTTTCGAGACCCTGCAATCGCGTTATCCTTACGGCTCGCACGCGCAACAGGCGCAACTGGAAATTGCCTACGCTTATTACAAAAACGAAGAACCTGAATCCGCCCTGGTCGCAGCCGACAGATTCATCAAGCTGTATCCCAACAATCCGCATGTGGACTATGCCTATTATCTGAAAGGCTTGGTCAATTTTGATGATGAATTGGGAGTATTTGGTGAAACCTTTCAGCCCAGCATGTCGGAACGCGATCCGCAATTGCCACGTGAATCATTTGGAGCGTTCAAAGATTTGATCACGCGCTTCCCCAACAGCAAATACACGCCGGATGCCAGGCTGCGCATGCAATATTTAATAAACACCCTCGCCCGCCACGAAATTCGTGTCGCCAGTTATTATCTGCGGCGCGGCGCATACGTGGCTGCGACCAACCGCGCCAACGGCGTATTGTCCGAGTTTCCACAAACGCCTGCCACGCGCGATGCCCTGCAAATCATGGTACAAAGCTATGCCGCAATGGGCATGAATAATTTGCGCGATGACACGCAACGCGTACTGGATTTAAATATCGCCAAAGATGGCATTCAACCTTTCACCCAAAAGTCACCGGAAAATACAAAATACTGGTGGCAGTTCTGGAAATAAATATATTGATTTTAATAAACGGTGCGGCACAATCTCAGGGAACCTCTAATTAAGAATTTATCCGTAAATAACGTATAATGCTTTCCCCATGATTCCAACGAACGGGGGAGATGATGGGCAAGGTGAAATCATGGGAAGTGACGGACGAA
>JBEBGP010000017.1:0-2385 GCA_040081045.1 Candidatus Nitrotoga sp. | reverse complement strand
TACTGTGACCGCCGGGCTTGAATTCTTCTAAATCGGATTCGCAGATGGGGCAATAATGTTTAGCAGTCATAAATATCCTAATATAGGTGTATTACATATGATTATTAACTTATTAGTAATCAATGAGCAGGCAATAAGCTGATAATTTGCTGAGGATTGCAGATAGCGTGTTCCGCCGACAATAAGCGCCATTGAACCTTGGCTATCTGTTCAAAATCGTAAGGTGAACTGACCAAGCTACGTTCCGTTGCCTTCAACCAATGGAACAATAATGTTTGCGCCAAATATGCAGGGATAGCTTCGACTTCAGCAGGTTCAATGGGAAGTATGGCTGCATAAGCCTTAAGGAAGCTGTTAGCCATAATAGCATCAACTGCCGCCGTACCCGCGCGGCATTTGGCAAACGAAGCCAAGGCAATGGCGATGTCCTCTGCGTGCGAGCCGCAACGCGCACTATCCATGTCCAGCAAGGCAATGATCTGATTGTCCTGCATGAGCAAGCTAGTCAAACGGCAACTGCCGTGAATGACAGTTTTGGGCAAGCCTTTGGCGCTAAGCTCTAGCATTTCTGCAGTTTTTTGCGTAGCCTTCCGGCTACGCAAAATTAGTGATGAGAATTCCGCCGTCAGTGCAGGATGGTCTTCGCAAGCAGCCAAAATACTTTGAATTTCTACGATACGATTGAATTTTGGCAGTACACTTATATCGGGTTTAAAACCCGCCATTGCCACATGAAAGCGCGCTAAGATTGTCCCAGCCAAGGAGGCTGATTTTTCATCACGTATTAGTTGATCACCGACGATAAACCGGCTGACCGTCCACAAACGTCCACCGCAGCTTTCCCAAGTCAACCCGGCAAGGCTTAGGATAATTTCAGGAACGGGAAAACCTTGCTGTCGTAAGTGGGCAATCAAACCGTGTTCAAAAGCCAAGGCTTCAGTGGTTTTGCTGGCACGAGATCGGCGCAAGACATAATCACCTTCTGTAGTCCGCAAGTGTATGCTTTCATTATTGCGGCCAGCGGTCAATCTCTTACAATGCAAGTCAGTGCCTAAAGGCCACAAGCGCAAAACTTGTGAAAATTCTGGAATTTCGTTGGACAAATCGTGGTAAGGCATAATTTCCATTGTCTCTGGTATCGACTTGAAAGCATAAATTACGACAACTCACTAATTTTCTGATTATGACGCAGCCACATGGCATAACGAGTTAAGTTTGGGGCTGAAGTGGTTTAGTTTTGATCACTGCATACGCGCACCCGATTGCTGATGCAGATATAGATCATAATAATGACCCTTCATTGCCATCAACTCACTCACCCGTCCCTGCTCTACAATTTCTCCCCGTTTGAGCACAAGAATATGGTCATCATCCCTTATATAACGGAAGTGATGCACAATCAAAATAGTGGTCTTGCCCTTTTGCAAACGCTCTATCACCTCGTGAATCAGCGCATCAGCCTCGGCATCCAGTGCAGAGGTCGGCTCATCCAGGATTAGGATAGACGGGCGCTTGACCATAGCACGTGCCAGGCCGATACGCTGGCGCTGCCCACCGGAAAGGGTTGCCCCCCGTTCACCCACTTCTGTTTCATAACCGTCGGGCAAAGCCTCAATAAACTCATGGGCATGAGCGGCACGAGCGGCGATCTCAATCTCTTCCGAAGTCGCATGGAGCTTACCGTAAGCAATATTTTCACGAATGCTGGCACCAAAGAGCAGATTGTCCTGTAATACAATCCCAATTTCATGCCGAAGTGATTCACGTCGATAGTCACGTATATCATGACCATCCACATAGATACTGCCGCTGCTTGGCTCGTACAGCCGCAACAACAAATTAACAAGCGTAGATTTACCGGCTCCGGAGCCGCCAACCAGCACTAACCGTTGCCCCGGAGCGACGTTGAAACTGATATCTTTTAATATCTTATTTCCCTCGCCGTAGTCAAACGACACGTGATCAAACCTGATCTCCCCTCTTAACTCCTGAGCCTCAATTGCATCAGACCGATCGGGAAGTTCTGGTTCTTCATTAAAAATTTCATTTAACCGGTCCGCGCTGACTGCAGCCTTATTAAACTTAAGTAGTAACTTGGCGACTTGCCGCACTGGGGTATACATACCGGAGATATAGGCGGTAAACACCAACAGATCGCCGGGAGTCATTCTTCCATCAATGGTTAAAATTGCACCGTAAAAAACCGTGGTACCCAAACCCAAAGCACTGATAAGTTCCGTGACGCGTATCGCTGCTGCCTCTAACCTCAAGGCGCGCACCCCCTCTTCCTTCCAGATGCTTTACACTCTCCACCTCAAACTGTTCAATTTCATAACGCTCTCGCCCAAAAGCGCGTACCAGCTGTGCTGTGGCAAACACCTCGCC
>JBEBGP010000055.1:0-9347 GCA_040081045.1 Candidatus Nitrotoga sp. | reverse complement strand
ATTGGAGAAATCACCTGAGCGCGTCAAGAAATATTTCCAGGATTCTCGCGTAAAATATGCGGCGTGAAAACTTCAAACTTCAACTGGCCGGATCAATAACAAGACAGCGTAATGACCACCGTTGTATCACTCTGTAGGAAAATATCTTAGGGCGACACAATCTAACGCAATAGTTGTTGTTTTGTTGCGATATTTTTCTACGAAAGTTATTCATTTTCAAATAGTTGTGCGGCACGCCTTAACATTTTGCCTGATGATTCAGTGCGAACGTTTTCATATTTTTTATTTTTTGTTAAGACCTCAGTGATAAACTACGCTACTCGATTTGCCAGGTGTTGTGCGCAAATTAAATAACAAAAACATGCAAATTTCATTTACTCCCAACAGTGACCCACAGCTTGATGCAATCAAGCTTCCTCCGCACTCGGTTGAAGCTGAGCAATCGGTATTGGGAGGTATTCTGCTGGACACCACTGCGCTGGATAAAATCAGCGATTTAATCAGTGAGCAGGATTTTTATCGTTTTGAACATCGGCTGATTTTCAGGCATATCGCACGGTTAAGTGACCACGCCAAGGCGGTGGATGTGATTACCGTAGCGGAATCGCTGGAGAGTAATGCCGAACTAGACAAGGCGGGGGGGCTGGCCTATCTGGGATCGCTTGCGCAAAATGTTCCCTCTGCCGCCAATATTCGCCGATATGCAGAAATTGTGCGTGAGCGCGGTATCATGCGCCGATTGGTAGAAGTGGGTAATGAAATAGCCAGTAGTGCCTATGCACCAGCTGGACGTGATGCGGGTCAATTGTTGGACGAGGCAGAGAGCCGTGTATTTGCCATCGCAGAGGCAGGGGATCGTGGTCAGCAGGGATTCATTGCGCTCCCCCCCCTGCTGACAGCGGTTGTCGAGCGTATAGAAACACTTTATGGGCGCGAAAATAAAAGTGCCGTAACCGGCACGCCAACCGGGTTTACTGATTTGGATAACATGACTTCCGGTCTGCAACCGGGGGAACTGATTATTGTTGCCGGTCGTCCCAGTATGGGAAAAACTGCGTTTGCCATTAACATTGCTGAACATGCTGCGTTGGAAGAAAGGAAGCCTGTGGCTATTTTCAGCATGGAAATGGGCGGCACGCAATTAGCCATGCGTATGCTGGGTTCCATCGGCAAACTGAATCAGCATCATTTGCGTACCGGGCAGCTGGAAGATGACGATTGGCCACGTCTGACCCACGCTCTGGGGAGACTGAATGATGCGCCGATTTTCATTGACGAATCAGCCGCCTTGAATTCATTGGAGCTGCGTTCGCGAGCCCGCAGATTGCACAGGCAAAATGATGGTCTGGGATTGATTGTAGTTGATTACCTGCAGCTCATGTCTGCCCCTTCAAGTAAACAGAGTGAAAATCGCGCAACAGAAATTTCAGAAATTTCACGCTCGCTTAAAGCGCTGGCCAAAGAATTGAAAGTACCTGTTGTAGCACTTTCGCAGCTCAATCGCAGTTTGGAGCAACGCCCCAACAAGCGGCCTATGATGTCCGACCTGCGCGAATCCGGCGCGATTGAACAAGATGCAGATTTAATTTTATTTATATATCGCGATGAAGTTTACAATCCAGAGTCACCGGATAAGGGCAAAGCCGAAATTATAATTGGCAAGCAACGTAACGGTCCGATAGGCAAAGTAGATTTGACCTTCCGTGGGGAGTACACACGCTTTGAAAATTATGCTTCTACCCTGTATTCCTAGTGATTGAACAAAATGGATGTTTGATTGGCGTTCGACACACCCAAGAACTAACTGATTTGTTGGCAAGAACCATGAACCGTTATCCTCATGTGCCCCCTGGGTTTGCGGTTTGAAGTAAAGTATCCGATGCCAAAACTGTCTGGTTATTTTATGAACACCTCAAAGAGTTAAATGTGATGCAAGCCTTGTTCAACTGATTCCATGAACAACTGACGCGGTAAATCTGTGTGGTATGCGCCGGACACTTGTCCCTATGTGATTGGGCCAAGGAAATGATTGACGATTCCTGTCAAAGTCTCCAAACAACGCAAATCAGACCAATGCCGACCTAATCCAGATCTGCAAAGGCAGGTGTGGACACCCGCTTGGCTTTAAGGCGAAGACCACCAATCGCGGGAAGTTAAAACAGCTGCGTCTGCAATCGCATGTAAGGGCATAAGTTACTTTGAAAATAACCCGGGAACAACCAGCATTACTCTAAAATATTGGTTCCGTTGATGGGAAGGTGGCAATAACGTGAAATTTTTACTTCCTTACGGTTTAAGTACGCAGGCAGTTAAAATTAACTGTTAAAAATTTATTTTAGCAATGACGGTTATCGCAAGCGGGTTGTATGGAGCGCTCAAAAGCGATTAGTATTCGGGCATGGAAAAATCCAGAGAAAAATTGTGGCTTATTACAGTGTCCTTTCTATGCTTGGCGATTTTGGAAATCACCTGGTTGCACAGCTTCCAAGGCCTGGAAAATAAACTATCAGACTTTTTTGTGCGGCAACAGGCACAGAATTTACCGCCCGACCCTGAAATCATTATTGTAGATATTGATGACAGCAGCCTTGCCCGTATGCAGAATGTGGCGGGTAACTGGCCGTGGCCGCGCTCGGTACATGGCGAACTGATAAATGGGCTCGCTACACAAGGGCCTGCGGCAATTGTCTTCGATATTGTATTTAGTGAAAAAGATCAATATCGACCAGAAAGTGATCGCCTGTTGAACGATGCTTTGGGCAACATCGAGAGCAGGGTTTACTTTCCCATCGTGCGCCGCGATAAGGCTTTGGACAGTCAAGGCGCGCCGTTGGAAAATATTGCTCCCCTACTGAAATTCATTGCGACCGACAAGGCTGATCCGGCAGCGCGTGTTGCTGTCCTCCCGCCCCTGGCGATAGACACAAGATATTGGCACACTGGCACGATCAACTATGTAGCAGATGATGATGGTGTTGGGCGGCGCTACCAACTGTTTACTCCTGCCTACGGCTGGCTTATTCCTTCGCTACCAGCGCGGGTGGCGACTGATTTGGGCTATAAAGTGCCGCAGCAGGATGATATGTTGCTAGCCTGGCGCGGCAAAGCCGGCTCTTTCAAGCACATTTCCTATATGGATCTGTATGAAGATTTTAACCGCGAAACGCCCCTGCGCCCCAAGAATGAATTAGCAGGAAAAATAATCATTATCGGGACGACGGCCAGCGGTTTGCACGATTTCCGCGTTACCCCTATAGATAGCCTTTACCCTGGCGTGGAGATACTGGCCACCGCGCTGGATAATCTAAAAAATCAGCGTATGCAGCAGGTTGCCCCGTTGGGGTTTAAACCCGGATTAACACTGTTATTGCTGGCATTATTGGGTATAGGTTTCTGGCGCGGCATCGACGCCATGAAAATGGGCATAGCGTTGGCTGTAGTCACTATATTGGCTTTAAGCGGAAGCTATGACGCAGCCGGCCATTTATATCTGATGCCGGTATTGCTACCCTTGCTGGTTGCATGGGGTTACTATTTTGCGTGCGCGTTGCAAGCTTATTTGCGTGAGCGAAAATCGCGAGAACAGGCTGTGCAGTTATTCAGCCGCTTTGTTAATCCACATGTCGTGCAGGAGCTAATTGCACATGGTGGCTTAAGTCGTGCAGGCGAGAGCCGTCAAATTACCATCTTGTTTTCAGATATACGTGGCTTCACATCTATTTCCGAGAAGCGCACGCCCCAAGAAGTTGTAGATTTGCTGAACCGGTATTTTAGTTTGCAGGTTGAAGTGGTATTTAGACATGGTGGTTCGCTGGATAAATTTATCGGAGATTGCATCATGGCTTTTTGGGGCGCGCCGCTGGATGATCCTAATCATGCCCAGAATGCCGTGGCCGCTGCTTTAGAGATGGGCGAAGTGTTGCAGCGTTTCAAAGCGGAACTGGGTGAAGCTGATGCAGATTTTGATGTGGGGATCGGCATTCATTCCGGCCCGGCTGTAGTTGGTTTAATTGGCTCGGAGCAGCGCCGCGAATACACCGCGATCGGAGACACTGTTAATTTGGGTAGCCGTATTGAAGGGCTTACCAAAGGCATAGCACGAATACTGGTTTCAAAAGAGACCAGAGAATTATGCGGCGACGCATTTGATTTTCAATCGGTGGGTTTGTATAAAGTTAAAGGCAGGGAGCAGAATGTGGAATTATTTGCACCAAAGGTACGCAATCCGCTACGGTCAGAGAACCCAACCGTGCGGAATTGACTGTGCCACATCTACGCAAAGGGTCAGGCACTGTGTACATAATATTAGGGACGCGCACCTAAGGAGCAAAAAATGAAATGGCAGGCGATTGTTTTTTTAGGGTTGTTGGGTAGTTTCTCTTTGGCTGGTTTAACCCAGGCTGGCTGGGTACAGGCAGGCGAAATTGCCTATACCGTGCGGCCCACAGAATTAAAAGCCAGACCTTTTTCTGATGCCGTGACTTTGGCCAGACTGGAGCAGCGCACCAAAGTTGAGGTGATAGGCAGACGCTCCAGTTGGAGGCAAGTACAGGTTGATGGTAAAGCGGGCTGGGTCAAAATGTTAAGCTTGAAATTTAATCACGCGGACAGAAAGACCGGGGACACTGGTTTGGCCACATTGTTTAATGTTGCAACTACGGGCAGCACCGGCAGCTCAGTAACCACGGGTGTGCGCGGGCTGTCTGAAGATGACTTGAAAAATACCAAACCCAATCCCAAAGCACTGGAGGTAATGGATACTTACAGTGTGAGTAAATCAGAAGCACAGCAATTTGCCAAGGTCGGTAAACTCAGTCCACAAAGCATGGGATACATTGCTGAGCCCGCTAGTGGAGCCAGAAGATGAAAACAAAATTATTACTAGCGGCGGCAATGTTCATCAGTACTGCTTGCGCCAATATGGACATGAATAAAGTGCTGGAAACTGCGGGGAAAGTGGCACAAGGTTCGCCTCCAATCAGTGAAACACAGGAAATTTCCATGGGGCGCGGCATTGCCAGCAATTTGCTGGGTGCTGCGCCGTTGCTGGATAACAAGCCTGTGCAAAAATATGTGAATCAAGTTGGACGGTGGTTGACCTTAAATGCGGAGCGGCCTGATCTGCCCTGGCATTTTGCCGTGCTGGATGATGAAGATGTGAATGCCTTTGCCGCACCGGGTGGGTATATTTTTATTACCAAAGGATTGTTGGCGCACATAAAGAGTGAGGCGGAATTAGCAGGAGTTCTGGCACATGAAATATCACATGTGCTCAGACGACATCATGTTGAGGCCATCCGTAAATCTGCGCGAACATCTATCATCACCGACTTTGCCAAAGATAGTTTGAAAGATAGTGGCTTGGGTTCCGTATTGGCTAATTTAATTGGTGTGGGGACAGAATTATACGCGCGCGGACTGGATAAAAATGACGAGTATGAAGCCGATCGCGCGGGCGTGGTTATTGCCGCACGCGCAGGTTACGACCCCTATGGTCTGCCTGCGGTGTTGCAGACTTTGCAGGGTATGAATCCAACCCACTCCGGATTGGCTTTGATGTTTAAAACCCATCCATCATTGTCTGATAGACTGGACTTGCTGGATCGCGCCATGTCCGGCCCATTGGATCGCTTTGAAGTGCAGCCGGATTTGGCTGGTCGATTCACTCAAGTGATCAGTCAATAAAATGCGGTGTGCGGTAATTAAATTCATGGTAGCGGGTAGCACTAGCTTCAGCTAACTTGTCATGACCATAATCACGGTATTCAATCAAAAGGGCGGGGTAGGAAAAACCACGACTGCGCTCAATCTCGCCGCAGCTCTGGCACGTAGTGGACGCATCACCTACGGTATTGATCTTGACCCGCAAGCGCAGTTCAGCAGCATCGCCGGGGTTAACGTCACTTCCGGCAATGACACTGTATTGGGTATGTTTCAGAGCAATCGCCCGTTACGCGATCTGGTAAAAGCCACCTCCAGTGGTATTCATGTTATTCCCGCACATGTCGAGTTATCCAAAGTGGATGCCCTGTATGGCAAGGGGTACAACGTGGTAAATCGACTGAACACCGCTTTGCAGAATGAAAAGCTGGGCATTAAAAACGAGCCTTTGCTGATTGACTGTAATCCGGTGATAGGCGTACTTTCCTTAAACGCGATTTTTTCCTGTACAGGTTTGATTATTCCGATTTCAGCAGATTTTCTATCTGCCAAGGGAGCCATGCAGATTGAAAAATCATTGAAGGCGCTGGAGCCAGTCTTGAAGCGATCAATCAGGCGACGTTATTTATTAACCCGTTTCGATGTTCGGCGCAATATGTCATGGGATGTGCTGCGTTTAATCGAAGAGAAATTTGGTGCAGATGTGTGTCGCACGCGCATATCAGAAAATGTGAGTCTTGCTGAAAGCCCGTCATTATCAAAAACAGTGTTTCAACACGCGCCTGTCAGTCAAGGCGCGCAGGATTATAACAATCTGATGCTGGAGCTGTTGGCGGACGGTTTTATTGTGTAATGCTTGGGGTTCGCGACGAATTTTGTTGTGCGTTCTTTTTACTAAATTATTTATTTCAGTCAGAGTAATTTTTGGCCAGATCGTCAGAAAATGTCGTCACTTCGAAATGAGTGTCAGAATCTCTTCAATTGTCACAGTCTCCAAATGTTTGTGTTCCTGCTGCCTGAGCTCACAGCTCAGAATCTCGCAGTGTTGATACATTTGCTTCACCTTCGTCTCTGCGCCGGCAGCATCATGACTCGAGATGAGCAACCCTTCCACTTTTTGCCCGTTGCGTGTGCGTATGGAAAAAACAAATTTCAGCATTACCACTCCCTGTAACCAAAAGTGAATTATAGCTACCATGTATGCAACAGTAACACATTCGGTCGCATCAAAACATGGTTCAGTGGCAGCATCCGTTTTAAGCATCACACTTCTCGAAATATTGCTTGGGAAAAATTTTTTTTGTTGCCCAATGGCGCAGGCACGCCTCCCAACGGCAGGTAAGTGATTTGGGATATAATTCCGCCATGAACTGGACTGAATTTCCGGCCGTATAATTTTTTGATTAGAGAGGGGAGGCCATTATGAATTCTCCCGTAAGTAGTGATTTGGCAAACAAGATGATGCCCGATGTTCAAAGCATGGCTGACACGCGCCAGATTGCAATCAACAGGGTGGGTATTAAAAGCATACGCCATCCAGTGGTGATTAGGGATAAGTCTGCGACCGCGCAGCACACTGTTGCCATGTTTAATATGGCCGTGCATTTGCCGCACAATGCCAAGGGCACGCATATGTCGCGTTTTGTGGAAATTCTCAATCGCCATGAACATGCAGTTTCTGTGGTGTTATTCGAAAAAATACTGCGCGATATGGTGACAAAATTAGGCGCGCAATCTGGATATATCGAAATGACTTTCCCTTATTTTATCAATAAAGCTGCACCCTTATCCGGTGTGCAAAGTTTGCTAGATTACGATGTGACATTTATTGGTGAGATTAAAAATGGGCTGTATCACTTTACCTTGAGAGCTGTCGTGCCTGTGACCAGCTTGTGTCCCTGCTCCAAGGAAATTTCTGAACGCGGCGCGCACAACCAGCGTTCGCATATCACGCTTACGGTCAATGCCAACCGGCCAGTGTGGATAGAAGAGCTGGTGCGTTTCGCCGAGGATGAGGCCTCGTGCGAGCTGTATGGCATGCTGAAACGCACGGATGAGAAATATGTTACCGAGCGCGCTTATGACAATCCAAAATTTGTAGAAGATATCGCGCGCGATATTGCCGCGGCGTTGCATCGTGATGCGCGCATTGAATCATACATTGTCGAGGCGGAAAATTTTGAGTCTATCCATAACCACTCGGCCTATGCGCGTATAGAGCACGTTAAATCCGGTTAACTTTCCCTGTAGTTTTGTTAGAATGCCCGCTGTTTTAATCAGGAGTTTATTGTTATGACTTATGTTGTTACCGAAGCTTGCATCAAGTGTAAATATACGGATTGTGTAGATGTTTGCCCGGTCGATTGTTTTCGTGAAGGGCCCAATTTTCTGGTAATCGATCCGGATGAGTGTATCGATTGTACGCTGTGTGTGGCGGAATGCCCGGTGGAGGCGATTTATGCCGAGGATGATGTGCCAGTCGAGCAGCGCGCATTTGTCGCGCTCAATGCGGAGTTGTCCAAGGTTTGGAAATCAATCGTTGAGAAAAAAGAAGGTCCATCTGATGCTGATAATTGGAAAGATGTAAAAGAAAAGCGGCATTTATTGGAACGTTGAATTTGAAATGAATTTAATCATCTGAATTGAAGCAATGAATTCTGCAGAAAACAGCGGCTACCCTGGTGGAGCCGCTGTTTTTTTTGATATGGTCGCGCAATCTATATTGGCGCAACATCGCCCAATGCGCGATCACCCGTCGCAGGATGAATCAAAAAATTCTCCCCTGCATCACGCCACTATCCTGCTGCCGAATTACCATGCAGCACAGCCTCTCGCGCAAAGTTTGATCCGACAGTCTGCGCAATCTGCGTTGCTGTTGCCGCGCATGATTACGCTGCAGGATTGGGCAGAATCCATGCCCATCACAACACAGGCGACACCAGATAGCTGTCGTGCCGCGATATTGTATGAGGCATTACGCGCGCGGCGTTGGTTTGTGAATGCAGATTTGTGGGGCATCACCAAAGAGCTGTTGACTTTATTGGACGAAATGACGCAACACCATGTCACGCTTCCCAAAAATGCAGATGATTTTCTGGTGCAACTGGAACACGCCTATCAAGCCAAGCGCGGGACGGCCATGCAGTTTGAAGCACGGGTAGTGCACGAATTGTGGTACGCAATGAATAACACGGGCGAGCCGGGTAGGGTACTCGCTTATCAACAACGATTGGCTCAATTATCCCTTGCGGTGCAAGCCCCGGTTTACGTGTTGCAGGCCTGTGATTTTTCATTTGTGGAGGAAAAATTTTTAGACGCATGCCGGGTGCGCGTACCCGTCACATTATTTGATATACGTGCAATGTCAGCACATAAAACACACGGCACAATTCTTCGCGTGGCCTTGCATAGCACTGTGGGCGGGGATGAAAAATATTTATCTACGCTGCACGAGCAAGCACAATTTGTGCGGGAGCATCATTCCAGTTTGGCGGAGCGGCTCAGGTTGGTTGGCGCACATGATCTGGAGCATGAAGCACGCGCAGCCGAGTTGCAAGTCAGGCGCTGGTTATTGGCGGGTAAAAAATGTATTGCCATCGTCGCACAGGATCGTTTGGTGGCAAGACGGGTGCGCGCACTATTGGAACGTGCCGAAATATTGGTGTGCGACGAAACTGGTTGGACAC
>JBEBGP010000009.1:0-9379 GCA_040081045.1 Candidatus Nitrotoga sp. | reverse complement strand
AACCGATGTGGCTGCACGCGGCATTGATGTTCCGGGTATTTCACACGTGATTAACTTTGATTTGCCGAAAGCTGCCGAAGATTATGTACACCGCATCGGTCGTACCGGACGTGCGGGTTCTTCCGGCATTGCAGTCTCGTTTGCGTCAGGTCGTGACTCGGGCAATCTGCAAAAAATTGAGCGCTACACTGGACAAAGTATCACTGCCCATACCATCCCCGGATTAGAGCCAAAGTTCAAACCGCGCTCGCAGCCTTTTAATACGCGTGCCAAGCCGGGCGGGTTTGCACGTCATACGTCTGGCGATAGTCGCCATGGCTATCCGAACAACACTCATCGCGAAGGTCAGTCACACAACCGTTTCAGCAATAGCGCGCATCCCGCCAATGGCAATGCCAGGATGTCCGGTGCGAATACGGCTGGTCACAACACTACGGGACATCATGCCACCAGACCTCAGTCCGCAGGCTCCAACTCAACCGGGCAAGCACGCCGCACGAATGGACAATTCCAGACCTTTAATCGTGGGAGTAACGGCAATCGTTAAGATTTTAGCGATGCGCTAGCCTGATAAAAAGGCACCGATTACTCGGTGCCTTTTTTATTACCTGCAAAGTGTACTCGGTTGATTTGGGTTATTGAACACGCCCTACTCTAATCATGGTTATCGTGATCATGACTCTCTTCATGCTTGCCCCGGCCTCTGTTGTCATGATGGTCATCATCATGTTTACTCCTGTTTTTTCTTTCATCGTGATCATGGCCCTTATGTTTTTCTTTCTTTTTTCGGTTGTGAGAGTGCTTATCCTCACCATGTTTACCATGCCCACGATGTGAATCATCACCATGCCGACCACGCCCACGATGCTCATCATCACTATGCTGACCTGCTGCAGGTTGCTCATTAGCATTAATTTGTGCGACTGCCCCGCCAATCGTCCCCATGTTTGCCGGTTGCGTACCCGTAGCTGCTCCGGTCGCACTGCCTAATGTAATTTCGCCATCTGTTGCAATCTGCCCAACCGCCCTATCTCTTACCTCACCCCAAACTGAATCTTGATTTGCTGCAATTACGGATGTACTAGTCATTAACAAGGTTGCAGCAATCAAACACGACTTAATCATCATTTACTCTCCCTATTTATATGTAATACTCTATATCCAACCTTCCCCAAACCAATCTACACAAGCCTGTATAAAGCCATTCGTACCCCGATACAGTTTTATGTATTGCTGGCATTATAACTATCTTGAATAAATATATTACTCAATAATTTGTACACGACAAGCCTTGCTTTAGCGCGAATTAAAGGCTGCTATTTTCATTCGTAGCGACAATCATTTACATGAATACACTGACACAGCTTAATTTCGACAACACGTTTGCGCGCCTGTCCGGGCATTTTTACAGCCGCGTGCATCCCATGCCTTTGTCTCGCCCCTACCTTGTCAGCTTTAATAACAAGGCGGCTGACTTGATAGATATAAATAGCACGGAAGCCCAACGCGAAGACTTCGTCGAGTATTTCAGCGGAAATCGTCTGTTACCCGGCAGTACGCCATTAGCGATGTTGTATGCGGGACATCAATTTGGGCACTTTGTGCCGCAACTCGGCGATGGCCGTGCCATTTTACTGGGTGAAATTAAAAATAATGCGGGTGAATATTGGGATCTACAACTTAAAGGCGCGGGTATCACACCTTATTCACGCAGGGGGGATGGTCGCGCTGTATTGCGTTCCAGCATACGTGAATATTTATGTTCAGAAGCCATGCACAGCCTGGGCATTCCCACTACCCGCGCCTTGTGCATTGTGGGCAGCGATGCTCATGTAATGCGGGAGACTGTAGAAACATCTGCCGTGCTAACGCGGCTATCTCCCTCACACGTGCGCTTTGGTTCATTTGAAGTTTTTTATTATCGCAGGCAATACGCACAAATCAGTGCCCTTGCCAACTACGTTATTGCGCGGCACTTTCCTGAAGTCACCAATGCTGCTGATAAATATTTGCAATTTCTGGATACGGTTATTACCCGCACTGCAAAACTCATGGCGCAATGGCAAGCGGTAGGTTTCGCGCACGGAGTGATGAATACAGACAATATGTCCATACTCGGGCTGACTTTTGATTACGGCCCATTCGGATTTATGGAAAGTTATAACCCAAAATATATCTGCAATCACTCCGACGAAAGTGGCCGTTATGCCTTTGACCAGCAGCCTGAGATTGCTTATTGGAACCTGTCCGCACTGGCACAAACCTTGACACCGCTCATCCCCGAAGTAGACATTCAAAACGCGCTGGGCAATTACAGCACCGTGTTCAACGACACCTACATCACCCTGATGAACCAAAAGCTGGGACTCACTCAAAACAATCGGGATTTTTCACTGGTATGGTCGCTACTCAAATTAATGCGCACCAGTCAGGTGGACTACACCAATTTTTTCCGTGCATTGAGCAACTTTAAAACTGCGCCAGATGAGAAAAATACACAGTTAAGGGATCAATTCATAGATCGCGAGGCTTTCGACATGTGGGCAAATGAATATCGTCAACACCTTCAAAATGAACCCGCATCAGAGCAAGCGCGCAGCACACAAATGAATAAAGTCAATCCGAAATATATTTTGCGAAATTATCTGGCGCAGGTAGCCATTGAAAAAGCACAGCAGGAGAAGAATTTTTCCGAGATTGATATTTTACTGAAATTGCTCCGCCAGCCGTTTGACGAACAACCCGACATGGCAAAGTATGCCGCGCCCGCACCGGATTGGGCGCAACATATCGAGGTGAGTTGCTCTTCATGAGTACAGTTATGCGAAGCTAATATGCCTGGCTCAGCTGCACAGTTCAATACACGGACGCATACCTTGAGGCATCAAAGTGACACGCAAAAAACAGGGGAGACCGAAATCTCCCCTGTTTCTTTATTTCACCTGCATTACTTTACCCACTCAACGTGCGATTCCATCCTGCTCTTTTACCATGACTCAAACCTGAATTAAAACGCGGTTGCCAGCATGAATGTAGTCAAGCTTTTGCCATTGTGCGGCACCACTGTCGTGTCATTCACGCCGCCTGTATTGTATGAAGAACCACTGCGCGTACTGTGGTTAATCTGCATCGTTACGTTTTGGCGGAAATGATATATGGCCGTCAAAGTGATGGAGTTATCGCCATCCCGTGCAGCTATGTCACCATTCCTGGCATTGCGATAAGCACCACCCAAATGCAGGAGTTGCGGAACCACGCTGTACTCGGCACCCAAAGTAAAAGCCTGCACATCATTCGTGCCAACACCAGCATAATGAGCATTGCCTGCTGTTGCCCCTGTAACGGGTGCTACGTAAGGCACCACCGCATAGGTTGCATACACACTCAGATCATGCTCACCCACTTTGCCGAAGGCTTGAAAATCTACCGAACGCGCTTTGGTATCTACCCTATCAGCAACGGTAACGGGTGAAGCCACCCCCTGATCAACATAATTCGTCCCGCTGATCAACCCCAAACCCACCTGCATATCCCAATCTCCCACAGACGGTGTGGCGACCACACGCAGCAGATTAGATTTGAATGCCACCGCTGTGCCATCCGCGCCTTGTGCATCTTCTGATGCGAGAAAATTGGGTGAAAAACGGCTGAAACTTATATATCCCAATTCATGTTGCGCGCTGAATGCAAAGCCTGTCGCAGGCCCAGAACCCATGCCCGTATACTGCTGAGCGGAGATATCCTGAGCATGCTCCGCCCAACGTACCCCACGAGTTTGGCCTGTGCTGGAAAGATCATAGCCGTAGAATGGTCCCAATGCATCGGTCATATAAGGTGTGATACCCAGCTTTACATCGCCCACATCAAACAGCGTGGGCACTTTGAAAGCTGCTATCAGGCCGGCAGATGCAGTATTGCCTTCAAACACAAAACCCATATTGTTTGCAATGCGACCACCGAAGAATAAACTGAATTCATTCGGAATATTCCATTCACCACTGTTGGTAGTCGTACCGGAAACAGTGTTAGCCGGGTCTTTACCATTGGTTTTCACATAACGCCCTTCAAGATACAACGCAGCGTTTAAATCACCCGGAATCGACATGTAGTTGCCTTTGATAGGAGGCTCTGCTTCCAGCCCTATCATGGAATAACCATCCGCCTTGAATGATTGCCCAAAGATATTTAATACTGGAAAGTGTTGTTGATGACATGCCACACAAGCCATGCCTGTTTGCCGCGCAAAAGCCGGAACGGCCGATACCTGCTGCATCAACGAGATCATTGCCAACAACCCCGTCAGTGCAGAAAAAATTATTTTCTTCATGATTTTTAAGCCCTCTTATTATTTAGGGCTCCTTATTAAATTGTTGGAATATTTTTGTGGAGTTAGAGGAAGAAAAAGGCCGCTTGATAAAACGCCACCAATAGAAAATTTATAGCCCCTTATAAACACATTGATGCAGCACAACTCTACCCGCCTTAAATGTTGCCTGTCAACCAATCTGGTATAGTTTCTGAGCGGGTCACTCCAAGTATTCAATATACTGCACGATAACCTACGCCCTCGCGTAAAATCCGGCATGAACTCCGATGTGAATATCTGGAAATACGAAAAGTATATTTAAGCCTGTTGCAATAAATTGCATTTTATCCCACCTTGACCTCCGCAAAAAATATAAGCGCACTGTTTGCACCTGATGGCGTGCTGGCGAAGCATATAGAGCATTTTCGCGCTCGTCCGCAGCAAATTGAATTGGCACAGGCCATAGCTGATGCCATTAAGTGCAATAGCCAGCTCATTGCAGAGGCGGGCACGGGAACGGGAAAAACCGTTGCCTATCTGGTACCCGCACTGCTTGCTGGAGGAAAAGTAATTATCTCCACCGGCACCAAAAATCTACAGGATCAATTATTCCAGCGTGATTTACCGACTGTGCGCGATGCGCTCAAAGTGCCTGTTGCGATTGCATTGCTCAAAGGCCGTGCCAACTATATTTGCCACTATCATTTGGAGCGTACCCGGACTGACGGACGATTTATCACTCGTGAAGACGCAAAAAATCTCGGCAAGATTGTGAATTATGCAAAAACCACACAGTCTGGCGATAAAAGTGGCGTAAATGGCGTGGCAGAAAATGCACCCATTTGGATGCAGGTGACTTCTACCCGCGACAATTGCCTGGGTCAGGAATGTCCTAACCATAAAGAATGCTTTATTTTAAGAGCGCGTAAAGAAGCCATGACAGCAGATGTAGTGGTAGTCAATCATCATCTGTTTTTTGCCGATGTGATGTTGCGCGATGAAGGTGTGGCGGAGCTTTTACCGGCATGCAACACCGTTATTTTTGATGAGGCACATCAGTTGCCGGAAACTGCCAGTTTATTTTTTGGTGAAAGTATTTCTACTTCTCAGCTAATTGATCTGGCGCACGATGTTCGACTGGAAGCGGCTAGCTCAGCCCGGGATTTCAAACCGCTGCCTGTTGCAACGGATGCGCTGGATAAAGCTGCGAAAGATTTGCGCCTGATATTTAATCAACCTGACGGACTGTTCAAACAAAAAGAAGGGCGCATGGCGGCCAACACCGTACAGGATATATCCAATTGGCAAGGCACGTTGACTGCACTGACCGCCTGCCTCGCTCACCTGAATGCCGTGCTGGAAGCGCAAGCTGAACGCAGTGAAGGTTTGCAGAATTGCTGGCAACGCGGCTTGGAACTGCACAGAAAAATAAAACTGTGGGAGGGAGGTGTGACAGGAGACGGCCTGGTGCGATGGCTGGAAATATTTCATCATTCCGTGCAACTCAACACCACACCGCTATCCATCGCGGAAATTTTTTCCAAACAAATGAGTGGCCATCCGCGAGCATGGATTTTTACTTCGGCAACACTTGCGGTCAAACAGAATTTTGACCACTACCAGGCTGAGATGGGTTTGCCACAGGCACGTACCGCTTGCTGGGACAGTCCCTTTAATTACAGCACACAAGCCCTGCTATACGTGCCACAGAACATGCCTGAACCAAATAGCGCAGGCTATACCGAAGCTGTCGTACAAGCCGCCTTACCTTTACTGCAGGCAAGCAAAGGACGGGCATTTTTACTTTTCACCAGCCTGCGCGCAATGCAACAGGCGCATGAAATTTTGCTGACCGAATTTGCACGCAGGCAATTAAATTACCCGCTCTTGCTGCAAGGGGATGGCTCGCGCAATGAGTTGCTCAGCCGCTTTCGCGAACATGGCAACGCGGTACTGCTGGGTAGCCAATCATTTTGGGAAGGAGTGGATGTGCGGGGTGAAGCATTGTCGCTCGTGGTCATCGACAAGCTACCCTTTGCCGCGCCGGATGATCCGGTGCTGGCAGCGCGCATAGCGCATATTACCAGGCAAGGCCGCAATGCCTTTATGGAATATCAATTGCCGCGTGCGGTGATTAATCTGAAACAAGGCGCAGGGCGTCTGATACGCGATGAAATGGATCGGGGAGTGTTGATGATTTGCGATCCACGCCTGATTACCAAATCCTACGGCAAGCGCATCTGGCAAAGCTTGCCGCCATTCAAGCGCACGCGCGAATTAAATGAAGCAGTGGAATTCTTTACACAATCTCCGCCCACAGATCATGCACATCCGAATCGGTAACCCGCACTTCGACCCAATCACCCACTTTCAGTGATGCGCCGTCTGTCACATACACCACGCCATCAATCTCCGGCGCGTCAGCTGCACTGCGTGCAATCGCACCTTCATCATCGACTTCATCCACCAGCACAGTAATAATTTTACCGATCTTGCGTTGTAGTTTTACCTCGCTGATTTTCTCCTGCAATTGCATCAAGCGTTCCAAACGCTGTTGCTGCACATCGGGAGGAATGTGATTCGGCAAGGCGTTGGCAACCGCCCCTTCCACAGGCGAGTACATAAATGCACCCACCCGATCCAATTGCGCCTCCTCAAGGAAATCCAATAATTCCTGAAATTCCGCTTCGGTCTCGCCCGGAAAACCAACGATAAATGTGCTACGCACAGTAATGTCGGGACAAATGCTGCGCCATTTTTTAATGCGCGCCAGCACGTTCTCGCTGCTGGCCGGACGCTTCATTAATTTTAAAATGCGTGTGTTGGCATGCTGGAAGGGAATGTCGAGATACGGCAATATCTTTCCCGCCGCCATGAGCGGGATCACTTCATCCACATGCGGATAAGGATAAACGTAATGCAAGCGTATCCACGGACTCTGCTTCTTCGCACCACTGCCCGTTACACTTAAATCACCCATTGCCTGCACCAGTTCTGTTATGCGCGTTTTAAACGGTCTGCCATTCCAGAATCCCGTGCGATATTTCACATCCACACCATACGCACTGGTGTCTTGCGAAATAACCAACAGCTCTTTCACACCCGCGTTCAGCAGATTCTGCGCTTCCTGCATGACATCACCTACCGGTCGACTGACCAGGTTCCCGCGCATCGAGGGAATAATACAAAAGGTGCAGCGATGATTACATCCCTCTGAAATTTTCACGTAGGCAAAATGTTTCGGCGTTAAACGTATGCCCTGCGGTGGCACCAAATCACTGTAGGGGTCATGCAATCTCGGCAGATGGGCATGGACTGCTGCCATCACCTCGTCGGTCGCATGCGGGCCGGTTACTGCCAGCACCTTGGGATGCGTTTTCTTCACGATGTCGCCTTTGGCGCCAAGACAGCCAGTCACCACCACCTTGCCATTTTCGGCCAGTGCTTCACCAATCGCGTCCAGCGATTCCTCCACCGCGCTGTCGATAAAACCACAGGTGTTGACCACCACCAGATCCGAATCGGCATAGCTCGGTGAAATGATGTAACCCTCGGCACGCAAGCGTGTGAGGATGTGCTCAGAATCTACTGTGGCTTTGGGACAGCCCAATGATACGAATCCTATGCGGGGTGCTGTGTTTTGTTTGTTCAATTTACCAGCCTTGATGGATCAGGTTAATACAAAAATATGTTGGAAAATCCTGGTGAGGAAACGGAATCAACTCTGGTAATAATGAGCATTTTGGGTCGGGATTTAACGCTGCGCTGCGGCCATTGGCAATTTCATTAGGAAACCTCTATAAATTCAAAATACCAAGCGAGATAAGGCGCGAAGAAAATTTTAGTGCCCCGCATAGGTTTGTTATTTAGACATTAAAATTTGCTGAGCAACGCAGTATCGGGACGCAGTTAGAATTTATTGCGGTTCCCATTAGTGTGCTGATAATGTTCCCACCAGTGCCACGGTCCCTACACCCAGTGCAATCAATACTACCTGCTGCAAGGTATCTTTCAGTTTTGCGCGCTTATGCAAACCCGGAATTAAATCCGCCACTGCTACATAAATCATGCTGGCAGCGGCCAATCCGAGTAAGGTGGGGATCCAACCCTGCATGGATTGCAATGTGTAATATCCCAAAATCCCACCCGCCACCGAAGCAAAACTTGAAATGATGTTCAATTGAAACGCGTGTAATTTGCTGTACCCGGAATGCAGCAAAATAACAAAATCACCTACTTCCTGCGGTACTTCATGCGCGATAATCGCCAGCGCAGTGACCATGCCCAGATGCACATCAATCAAAAAAGCAGCGGCGATAATGATGCCATCAACAAAATTATGGAAGGTATCACCCAGCATAATCATCATGCCACTACGGCCGTGATCGTGCGTTTTCTCCGAAGCCAATAATTCATGCGCTTCACAATGCTCATGGTGGCAGTGTCTCCACAACACCAGTTTTTCTAAAACAAAAAATAGCAAAATGCCAAATAGCACCGTTGCGCTTAATGCGGTTATATTTTTTGTGAGCGTCATTGCCTCCGGCAAAATATTCAAAAACACAGCGCCCAACAACGCACCTATGGCATAACTAACCATACCATTGAGATAGTGATGGGTGCGCCCATTCAGCGAAAATGCCGCTGCGCACAACACACTCAACACACCTCCCAATGCGGTGGCTGCAATAATCCAGGCCAAAGTGGTCATAACTTAATCGGCATACTCATGGAGTAACTATAGAAAATCGCGGCAAGGAAAAGGGGCGGATTATAGCAAAAGTCTCCACACATCTACTGTGATGATTTGAACGGGCTGCACTTCCCCAAACGTATCGCGTACGGCATGTGGTGCTTAATAAACAAAAACGCCCCACGGCTCGAAACCGAGTGGCGTATTTGCAATGCAGAGATACAGCAAACTGCGTTTAAACTTTTTTGGGGGCTTAAATTTTTAGAATTTAACTACTCTAGGGAACCTCTGATTAAGTCCCGCATGGCCGCGCATTCGGCTTTGCGGAATGGGATGCAAGAAAGGTGACGACGCGAATGGTTATTCCCTTCGCTAGGAGC
>JBEBGP010000225.1:0-2432 GCA_040081045.1 Candidatus Nitrotoga sp. | reverse complement strand
CGCTGCGAAAAATGGCTATGGGCAAAGGTATCAAGTTGAGCGAAGTGGCGCGACAAATAGTTTCAGTGGCGGAATTATTAGTTTGAAGCCCCCAAGAGGGGCATAAAATTTTTGCGTAATTGGGTTAAGTTTTTAGTGGCACGGTTACTGCTGCGGTAAACACAACAGCTCAATGACGAGCTGAATAAAAAATACTTTCAAGTCAACGGTGGCTTAAAAGTAATAGGGCAAAGGTGTCCATTCACAGGAAATTATTTTCCGTGGGTGTGACACCTTTTTTATTGGGTAAGTTTTAATTAAGGAGCATACATGAACGAGCAATTCAAAAATAATCGCAGGGATTTTATTAAAGGAGGCATGGCCGTGCTGGGTGGGGCAGCATTGTCTGGTTTGATGCCAACAGGGTTACGCAGCATAGCTTGGGCAGCAGGTTCAGATGCGCCAGAGAAGAAAGAAGTCAAGGTTGGCTTCATCCCGCTCACGGATTGCGCGTCAGTTGTGGTTGCCGCGAAAATGGGATTTGACGAAAAATATGGCATCAAAATTGTGCTCTCTAAAGAAGCATCATGGGCTGCCGTACGCGACAAATTGGTGAACGGTGAGCTGGATGCCGCGCATGTTTTGTATGGCTTGATTTATGGCCTGCAACTGGGCATAGGCGGACAAAAAACTGACATGTCGGTGCTGATGACGCTGAATAATAATGGTCAAGCCATCACGCTTTCTAATCAACTCAAAGACCAAGGTGTCACCACAGGCAAGGCACTAAAAAAACTGGTGGATACCGAGAAGCGCGAGTACACCTTTGCTCAGACTTTTCCGACTGGCACGCACGCCATGTGGCTGTATTACTGGCTGGCCAGTCATGGCATCAATCCCCTGAGTGATGTGAAATCCATCACCATCCCGCCCCCGCAAATGGTGGCTAATATGCGCGTTGGCAACATGGATGGTTATTGTGTGGGCGAGCCGTGGAACGCCCGCGCCATTGCCGACAAGATCGGATTCACCGTAGCGACCACACAAGACATCTGGAAGGATCATCCAGAAAAAGTGCTGGGTTGCACCGCCAACTTCGTACAGAAAAATCCCAATACCTCTCGCGCTTTAATCATGGCTGTTTTGGAAGCCTCTAAATATATAGACACGCTTGCTAATCGTCCCAAAGTGACGCAATTAATCGCTGAAAAATCCCATGTCAATACGGCAGAAGAGGTGATTGAGCAACGCTTTATGGGTAACTACGAAGATGGCCTTGGTAAAAAATGGAAAGACCCCAACTTGATGCGTTTTTATAACGATGGTGCCGTGAATTTTCCTTATCTATCTGATGGTATGTGGTTCCTGACACAGCACAAACGCTGGGGATTGTTGAAAGAAGACCCGGATTATCTGGCCATCGCTAAAAAGATTAACCAGATTGATTTATACAAAGAAGCCGCCGCGCAAGTGAAAGTGCCTGTGCCCAAGGATGTCATGCGTAGCTCAAAACTGATGGATGGCGTGGTGTGGAACGGCAAAGACCCCCAAGCGTATGCCGCCAGCTTTAAGGTACGAGCGTGATGGCTGGCAAACTCATGGACAAATTCACAAGCAAATTCATGGTTAAACAATTTATAGCCACTTCGCTTTTGCCCCCTGTGTGTGGCATCGCGCTGTTTATCATGTTGTGGGGGTTGATTGCGTTAACCAGCCCCAACCTGCCGGGGCCAATTAAGACATGGGATTCTGCGGTGGAATTATTCAGTGATCCATTTTATGAAAATGGGCCGAATGACCAAGGTATAGGCTGGAATATTTTGAGTTCACTGCAACGTGTAGGAATAGGTTTTGGGCTGGCAGCACTCATAGGCATACCGCTGGGGTTCATGGTAGGGCGCTTTGATTTCCTGGATAAAATGACCTCGCCTATCGTCAGCATGCTGCGTCCCGTATCGCCGCTAGCGTGGCTGCCAATTGGCTTGCTGGTGTTCAAAGCGGCTAACCCGGCGGCAATCTGGGTGATTTTCATTTCCTGCATCTGGCCGATGATTATCAATACCGCCATGGGTGTACGCCAGTTGCCACAGGATTATCTCAACGTGGCACGGGTGCTCAAATTATCGGAATGGAAAATATTTACCAAAATTCTTTTTCCCGCAACGCTGCCTTATGTGTTGACTGGAATCCGTTTGTCCATCGGCACGGCGTGGCTGGTTATCGTAGCTGCAGAGATGCTGACTGGCGGCATTGGTATTGGATTCTGGGTGTGGGACGAGTGGAATAACCTGAACGTGGAGCACATCATCATCGCGATTTTTGTGGTGGGCATGATCGGCTTATTGCTGGAAAAAATTCTGGTGTGGCTAGCCAAACGTTTCAGTTATTGAGGGATATCCATGAACACACTACAAAAATATGTACTGGCCGAAAACGTACAGATGTCGTTTGAC
>JBEBGP010000280.1:0-2440 GCA_040081045.1 Candidatus Nitrotoga sp. | reverse complement strand
ATATTTGCGGCCCTTGTTGATGAGGTTGCGCGACAGCCCGGCCTTCAGCGCCTTTTGGCCAACGCGCGCCGTATCGCCCTTGTTTTTGACGATGGGTTTGCTTTTCTTGCCCTTGCGTTTTTTGGGTTTGAACTTGAGGGGTTGTTTAGACTGTGTCATAGGCTTCTCCAGAGCCAAAAAACTATACCAGAGTGGTTAAAAAATAAAGAAAAATTGGGAAATCGCCCGGTTTTTTGGCGTTGTCACACAATCTTCACATGACAGGCGCATTACCCCCCCCTATAAGTTAACGGGTTATTAATAAACCTGATAAGGAAAGCTCATGACCAAATCCAGCCTCAGCAGTAATCAGGCATTCGTGGATGCAGTAACCAGCGCGGTATTTTCCGATCAGAAAAAAAACAAACAACTGATCACATATTTTACATGGCTAGCCCGGCTGGAACTGGAACAACGGAGCAACGGCCCGCTGAGCAATGAAGTAGTCGGCCTTACCGCCGCCCGGTTCTATGAGCGCAGGCTAAAAAGTTTGGAACAGGCTACCGCCAGCATGTCATCACATTCAGGGCATCATACTGCGCAAGATGTGCAAAAATTCATCGCTGATTTTACAGATGATGAACGCAGCGCCATGCGAAAAGTGTTGGGGCCAACACCAAGCCGGCGTGATTTACTCAGATTAACGGCTGGTACTTTTATGATGGGTATCGGAACTCCCGTTATGCTAGATGGTGTCAGACGCGTATGGATCACTAAGCCTAAACAAGGAAAAACGCTTAGCCCGCCGGAAAAAGAAAGCCGCATTAGAGACATGAACACAGGATCCTTTGAGTTTTTATTAGGTGCAATAACTGGCAGCATAGGCAGCGCCCTTAGAGCTAATGCCTCCTTTCCAATCCGGGTTGCGCTTGAAAACGCAGAACGTCCAGAAAAAGTGGTGGAACTTGCCGGTGTGCTGGTTCAACAATCTAATGCCGTACTCAACGAGATTCTTAGACATCGCGATGATATTACCAGAGATGGTAGCAGCGCAGCAGCCAGATAACCGTAAAACATTACCAAAGAGGATAAAATGACCACTGATCAAAGCAACCCATCCCCAGCACCTGACGAAAGCGACCCTGACTGGAGTGTCCTAAAGACCGGTTTATCTGACATAGCCGAGAATGAGCGTAAAAGGGAAGCTTTCGTACACGCCCTGCAAATAGCGTTATACAATCTACCAAGCGACAGTAAGTTTCTTGAATTTATGAAACAACTCGCCATAGCGAAGGGTGAATCTATCAGTTTCATAAGAACCCAAGATTCATCGAGCAAGGCAAGGGTGGCACTTCATGCCGCCGATTTTTTCCAGCACATGCAGGATTTTTTACGGGAAATGCCTGAAACAGAACGCAAAGAATTGAAGGAAACCGGCAAACTCTCGGCACAGCAGCTTATAAAATTCCAGGCGAGCTTTACCGATCAGGAACGCATTGCCCTGCAGCACATGATGGGAACGCTGCCAGACCGGCGGTCTGCCCTGAAAATAATGGGCGGCGCCATAGCGGCCGCAACTGGTGTTGGTTTAATGGCTAATTCAATAACAGTTATGAAGGAACGTGAACGATACGGATTTCCTCTGGATCGCGATAGTCCCTATAATGGTAACGTAGAAGTAACCAAGTTATTCGGAGGATTCGTCGCAACATTATGTGGTTTGGTAGTTCTTGCTGATACCAAAAATGATGTTGTACGCCTAGCCAAAAGCGCTATGAAACCGGAAGAAATAAATGCGCTGACTGCAAATCTGGTCAGAGAGGCCGATGCCGCATTTACGCAGGCTCTTGCCACCCACCAAGCTATGGAAAGCACCCGCAAACCCGGCGGCGCAGGTAGGTAGATATTCGCTATGGCACCAGCTACTTTAGAACTAGACCAGATGGCGCTGCAAAGAGCGATTGCCGATCTGCCTGATGACAGCCCATTAAAACGTATGGTGCGGGAAGTTGCAAGAAGCGATGACCCCATGCAGATGGCGATAGCGGCCAATAGCTTTTTGCGCAAAGTACACCACCCGGATCTAGCAACCCAACCGGGCGCTCTTGCATGGGAAACCGCCAAATATATCCGAAATACACTCAGTACTTCGGAGCGGATTGCTTTCGACAAGGCCCTGACGCCAAAAGCATCCCGCCGCGATTTTATCAAGGTAGCCTTGGGAGGAGCAGCTTTGCTCGGTACTGTTGCAGCAGCAAGAGTCGCCTTCAATGGAGGCGAAACAATGGTTTCTGATCCACCTGCATCCGATGACGAAAAAGCGAGTGCAGGAAACCATATGGCATTAGGCGCAATTGCCGCAGGTGCACTGCTTCCCACCGGCTTGTACCTTGTACTAAAAAGCCTGTCTGACCTGCGGGAAAGAAAGAGAACCGCAGGCAGTCCTCTCCATATGACGCAC
>JBEBGP010000141.1:0-2446 GCA_040081045.1 Candidatus Nitrotoga sp. | reverse complement strand
GAATATTGAATAAAACTGTACTGGCCTAATGCTGCAAAGACTTTATTACATCCTCCACTACTTTTTTCGCGTCGCCGAATATCATCATGCTTTTATCCAGATAAAATAATTCATTGTCCAGGCCGGCATAACCCGCTGCCATGCTGCGTTTGACCACTAGGATGGTGCGTGCCTTGTGCGCCTCCAGAATCGGCATGCCATAGATGGGACTGGCCGGATCAGTCTTCGCGGCGGGGTTAACCACGTCATTGGCGCCGATAACCAGCACCACATCGGTGTCGGCAAACTCATTATTAATCTCGTCCATCTCTTCCACCTGTTCATATGGCACTTCTGCCTCTGCCAGCAAGACGTTCATGTGTCCCGGCATGCGCCCAGCTACCGGATGAATGGCGTACCGCACTTTCACGCCCTGCTGCATAAGCAGGGTCGACATTTCATTGATCGCATGTTGCGCGCGCGCCACGGCCAAACCATAGCCCGGTACGATGATGACACTATCGGCATTGCTCATCATAAATGCCGCATCTTCCGCACTGCCGCTGCGGTAAATTTTCTGTACTGCCGCACCTACGTCCCCGGCCGCAGTACCCTCGCCAAAACCGCCAAAGATCACGTTGATAATAGAACGGTTCATAGCGCGACACATGATGTATGACAGGATCGTGCCCGAACTGCCAACCAGCGCACCCGCAATAATCAGCATATTGTTATTCAAAGTGAAACCAATTCCTGCCGCAGCGAAACCGGAATAAGCATTGAGCATGGACACGACTACCGGCATATCCGCTCCGCCTATCGGCATAATCAGCAGCACACCCAGCAACAAGGCCAATGCCAGCATAATTAAAAATGGAGTCCATGCCGGAGTGATGCAAAATGCAATACCGAACCCTATCATCGCCACACCCAGCAGCAGATTTACCCAATGCTGCCCGCCAAAGCGCAGGGGTTTGTTGCCCAGCTTGCCGGATAATTTGCCGAAGGCAATAATGGAACCGGTAAATGTGATCGCGCCGATAAACGCGCCGATGAACAGCTCGATACGGCTGCTAAGATGCAGGGTGGGGTTGGTTTGGCTAAAGAAACTGGGCTGTGCAATGCCATATGCAACCGGATTATAAAATGCCGAGACGGCAATCAGCACAGCGGCCAGTCCCACCAGCGAGTGCATCGCTGCAACCAGTTCCGGCATGGCTGTCATTTCTATCCGCTTGGCCACCACCGCGCCTATTGCCCCGCCCGCTGCAATGGCCAGGATAATATAGGTAATGTTTTGCGTGATGGTCAGCGTGGTCAGCACCGCGATGGTCATGCCTATCATGCCAAACAAATTTCCGCGCTGCGCGGACACAGGCGAGCTTAGACCCTTCAACGCCAGAATAAATAAAACCGCAGCAAGTAGATAAGCGAGTGCAACAAAGTTGGCCGACATATTTTTTATAACTCCAAGTTTTTCTGTTATTTATTTTTTTTACGGAACATACCCAGCATGCGTTGCGTGACCAGAAAGCCACCAAATACATTCACCGCCGCCAGCAACACTGCCAGCAGCCCCAACACTGTACCCGCGTCTATTTGCATGGGTCCCGCGGCCAACATCGCGCCTACAATGATGATGCCGGACACGGCGTTGGTAACTGCCATTAAGGGCGTGTGCAGTGCGGGGGTAACATTCCACACCACGTGATAACCCACCACGATGGCTAAAACAAATACCGTTAAATTGGTCACGATTGGATCAACCCCCATTTTTTTCTCCTCTTAAAGTTGCTGCTATGCAGATTTTTTGGTTTCAATTTCGCCGTTACTACATAGTAACGATCCCGCAATAATGTCATCCTCAAGATTAACATTGATCTTGCCGCCATTTTTTGGATCACATAATAAATTTAAAAAATTGAGCAAATTGCGCGCATACAATGCGCTGGCATCGGCTGCCACCAAGGCGGGCAAGTTGTCCTCGCCGCACAGTGTGATGCCGTGTTTGACAACGGTTTTGCCCATTTCAGACAGGGGACAATTGCCGCCCGCCTCCACCGCCATATCGACAATCACCGAGCCGGGCTTCATGGCCTTGACCATATCTTCCGTCACCAGCACGGGTGCGGCACGTCCCGGAATCAGCGCGGTGGTAATCACAATATCCGCTTGCGCCACGCGCCTGGCTACTTCAATCTTCTGCCGCTCCATCCAGCCGGCGGGCATAGGGCGCGCATAGCCGCCTACACCCTGTGCAGCATCGCGTTCTTCATCCGTTTCAAACGGCACATCGATAAATTTTGCACCCAATGATTCCACTTGCTCTTTTACCGCCGGACGCACGTCCGATGCCTCAATTACCGCACCCATGCGTCTGGCCGTGGCGATGGCTTGCAGCCCCGCCACACCCACACCGAGAATCACCACACGCGCTGCTTTGACCGTGCCCGCCGCTGTCATCAAC
>JBEBGP010000266.1:0-2456 GCA_040081045.1 Candidatus Nitrotoga sp. | reverse complement strand
ACTCTTGCCTGATCCATTCGGCCCCATGATCGCGTGCACCTCACCATAACGCACGATCAAATCCACGCCCTTCAACACTTCTGTGCCATTCACACTGGCGCGCAACCCGCGCACTTCAAGCAAAATTTTGCTGTCCTGAACAATCATTCAATACTTCCTTCCATAAATAGGGTATCGCTAAAAATTCAAAGTTCCAAACGAAACAAGGCGCGAACACAAAATGTTGACGATGTATATGTTTGATATATGAGGAAACATTTTTTGTGAGCAACGAAGTATTCGTGACGTTGTTGGATTTTGAGGGATGCCCGACAATCATCCAACACTTCCTTCCAGTTTATAACTCAGCAAATTCGTCGCTTCAACCGCAAACTCCAGTGGCAGTTGTTGAAACACATCTTTGCAAAATCCATTGATAATCATGGAAACCGCCGCCTCGGCATCAATGCCACGCTGGGCAAAATAAAACATCTGGTCTTCGCCAATTTTTGAGGTCGAGGCTTCGTGCTCAACCCTAGCACTCCTGTTGCGCACCTGCATATACGGGAAAGTGTGTGCGCCAGAATGTTCGCCGATTAACATCGAATCACACTGCGAATAATTACGCGCACCTTCCGCGGTCGGTGAAATTTTTACCAGCCCGCGATAGCTGTTATTGGAATGACCCGCAGAAATACCCTTGCTGACGATGGTACTGCGCGTGTTTTTGCCGATATGGATCATCTTGGTGCCGGTATCGGCCTGCTGATAATTATTGGTCACGGCGACTGAATAAAATTCACCCACCGAGTGATCGCCCAGCAAAACCACCGAGGGGTATTTCCAGGTAATCGCCGCGCCCGTTTCAACCTGTGTCCACGAGATGCGCGAATTTACGCCCTTGCACAGACCGCGTTTGGTCACGAAATTGTAGATACCGCCGATGCCATTTTTATCGCCCGCGTACCAGTTTTGCACGGTGGAATATTTGATCTCGGCATTATCCAGCGCGACCAATTCGACCACTGCCGCGTGCAACTGATTGCTGCTGAATGCAGGCGCAGTGCAGCCTTCAAGATAAGTCACCGACGCGCCCTCTTCGGCAATAATCAGGGTGCGCTCAAACTGCCCGGACTCTTCGGTGTTGATACGAAAATACGTGGATAAATCCATCGGGCATTTCACGCCCCTGGGGATGTAGCAAAACGAACCATCGGTGAATACGGCAGAATTCAGCGCGGCATAAAAGTTGTCCCCGGTAGGCACGACTGTACCCAAATATTTCTGCACCAACTCCGGATGCTCATGCACCGCTTCGGACATCGAGCAAAAAATAACGCCCGCCTCGGCCAAGCGGGCTTTGTAAGTTGTGGTCACCGACACGCTGTCAAAGATTACATCCACCGCCACACCGGCCAGTGCCATGCGCTCATGCAGCGGCACGCCGAGCTTTTCAAAGGTACGCAGTAATTCCGGGTCAACCTCGTCCATGCTTTTCAACTTGGCTTTTTTCTTGGGCGCGGCGTAATAACTGATCGCCTGATAATCAATTTTGGGGTGCTGCACATTGGCCCAGGTGGGCTCTTCCATCTTGAGCCACGCCGCGTAACATTTCAGGCGAAAATCCAGCAGCCATGCCGGCTCGTTTTTCTTGGCCGAAATCATGCGTATGGTATTTTCGTCCAGCCCCTTGGCCATGACATCCGATTCAATGTCGGTGACAAAGCCGTGCTTATAGGGCTGGTTGATGATGTTCTGTAAAGCTGCACTCATTCCAATTCCTTTTACTAAACTTTAAGACACCGCTGAAGGGCGCATTGCGGCGTTAAATCTCGGCTCGCAATGCTCATTGGCATCAAGCCAACTCCGCTTCCTTGCCAAGATTCGCCTTGCACTGCATCCCTTGAGCGATGTCTGCATACGCCCTAACCAACTCAGGCCTGTATTTTTTGTGTTGCACTTTTCTGCACCACGACGTCAGGCAGCAAATTAAAACTTTCACCACAACCACACATGCTGTCGACTTTGGGATTGTCTATTTTGAAACGTTGCTTCAAACCTTCGGTGACAAAATCAAAGTTCGAGCCATCGATATAAGGCAGCGTCGCTTCATCCAGCACCACCTTCGCGCCAAACGCCGTAAATGTATGATCGTCAGCACGCACTTCATCAGCGTAATCAAACGTGTAAGCATAGCCCGAACAGCCCACTTTTTTCACGCCTATGCGTAAAGCCAAACCCTTGCCACGCCTAGCAAGCTGGGTGTTAATCTGTTTTGCCGCACTTTCGGTAATATTGATTGCCATATTTCCAACTCCTTTGCCTGAAATTACACCCCTGCTCTTGACGGCGTTACCCGCTTCCGCAGCGTAATTTTCGCGATATTCTTTTTTGCCATTTCCTGACTGTCGATCACTTGCTGCAAACTCACACCCGACAAATAACCGTCTATCGCTACAGTCAGCCCCTCCCATAAA
>JBEBGP010000330.1:0-2459 GCA_040081045.1 Candidatus Nitrotoga sp. | reverse complement strand
TCGCCGGTGTATTTGCCGCTATCGGCCTGGCGATTGGCGCAATTGGCGGAATTCTAGCTTCACTGGTTGGCGGTATTTTAAGTCTGAAATTCTGGCAAATACCTTTGGCCCTGGTTGGCTTAATGCTGGCGATTTCTCTGCCTTCAATGGTGTTGGCATGGTTCAAATTAAGAAAGCGCACATTGGGCCCCATCCTCGATGCCTGCGGCTGGGCAGTTAACGCCCGCGCACGCATTAACATCCCCTTCGGCACCTCGCTCACCGCCATGCCGAATCTGCCTGCGGGCGCGCACCGCTCGCTGATTGATCCTTACGCCGAGAAAAAATCTATGTGGCCTTATGTGATGGCCTTGCTGGCAATTGCGAGCCTAGGCTGGTGGGCTTGGAGCGCGGGTTATTTTGCACGGTAAGTAGTCTTACTGAGGGGGCGGGCAATCCGGCATTTATCGGTATAGAGGCCGCTGCACCGTTGTTCTTGAGAATTGTTGATGCGCTACGTGCCGAGAGGCTTGATCCCGGGGAAATGACCTTTAGCCAACCGGCAGATTTGCAGCGCACTGAAATCTGCACGGCGAGCTGTGATTTGCCGAACGAAGCCTGTCATGTTCGCTCACAAACTTGGTTTATTGCCGGGGAATCACCCATCCGCCAAAGCACATTGCATCGTAGCGTGTTGATTGATACACGCAACGGTAAGGTGGCATGCACACCGAATAAATATACGTGTGCGGAAATTCCTGAATTTTGGCCATCAGACATGACAGCCATTCTTCAGCATGCGGGTATGCCATTGCGACATCCCCCTGCCGGAGGTTGCGACGATAACGTTCATTTTCAGTATCCACCGGGCATTGTTTCACCGCTCCGAGGTGTTATACATATGTGACGTTTAAATAAGGCCAATCCGATATATTTGCGCGCCGAAGCCGGATTGAGTAGTACCACCTTGCATTAGTTTGCAAATAACGCATTACTGGGAAACAGCAAGCCCGGCGAAGCATTGGCATGGAGCCCACCACAAACCGGTAAATATTTGCTGCGTGTGGTTGATACTGGCGGACGTTCTGATAGCCGCGAAATACAATTTGAGATGACGGATTGAAATGGATCGTTGGGGTGTTGCTAAAAATTCAAGTTACTGGTGAAGCAAGCAGTTATTTCATCGGCAGTCTGTTGAACTCCAAGATGAATAACAATCCCGGCTAAGGTGTCCGGTATTATTGGGTTATCACACGATTTATTTTTAGTACGAATTGATGTTTGAGCTAAAATCATCCCATGTCCAATATGTCTGAATTTTACGCACTCGTCCCCGCCGCAGGTTTTGGTTCGCGCATGGGCAGCGATCTCCCCAAGCAATATATGCCTTTGGCAGGTAAGCCGATGATTTATCATGCGCTGGCAACGCTATGCGCCAACCCGGAAATCAGCCTCGTTTTTGTTGTGCTTGCGCCGGAAGACACACATTGGCATCGCTATGATTGGTCTGCCTTGCTGGATAAATTCGGGAGCGATAAATTGCAGCCACTTTTTTGCGGAGGCGCAACCCGTGCCGAGAGTGTGCTTAATGGCCTTTTGGCGGCCGAGATCGAGCCGGATGATTGGGTGTTGGTACATGATGCCGCGCGCCCCTGTTTAACAACAGAACAGCTTGCCCGATTAATTGCAGAAGTGCGCAACGACAAGATAGGCGGTCTGCTGGCCGTACCCGTGTCGGATACATTGAAGCGCGCTGATTTGGCTGCCGGCAACAATGCTGCGCCGCGCGTGGCTTACACCGAAAACCGTACGGGTCTATGGCAAGCGCAAACCCCGCAAATGTTCCCGGCAGGCCTGCTGCTGCAAGCTTTGCACGCTACGCCGCTTGTTACCGATGAGGCTGCCGCAATCGAAGCCTTGGGATATTTCCCGAAACTGATCAGCAGTGACTCCACCAATTTCAAGGTGACCTACCCGCAGGATATTCGATTGGCGGAATGGTTGTTGAGTGGGCTGGCCGTCCCCTGATTTAAGATTAACTGTCGTTTCGCAATAGGCTGCTCACTCAAAAATAGAAGAGTGGGGAGTTTTATTCAACTTAAAGTCTGTTTTGATAATAGCGCGTCCATCTGCTATTTTTTTTGGTTGCGGCTTCCACGCATGGCCGTAGACGACTTCAAAAGTTGCGGGTAATTTTCCGTTATGGCGCAAGCGTTCATAATTATTCATCACCGTTTGCCAGGCTGTCTTACCCATCAAGCCTTGGCCGCGCCCTGCCGTGACATTGTGTGCGCCGATGTTGCGTAAATCCTGCATGACATCGCGCATATCATTGTAGGTCAGGGTAATAATTTCCATATCCATCACTGGATCGGCAAAACCCGCGCCGCGCAGCATGTCACCGATGTCGTGCATGTCGGCAAAGCGATTGGTGTGGCGGTGTTGATCGACACCTTGAAAAGCAATGCGTAATTCTTTCA
>JBEBGP010000184.1:0-9520 GCA_040081045.1 Candidatus Nitrotoga sp. | reverse complement strand
GGTCTGGACAACCTTATGGTGTGCGAGCGCGGCGCATCATTTGGCTACAATAATCTGGTGTCGGATATGCGCTCGCTGGCTGTTATGCGGAATACCGCATGTCCAGTGGTGTTTGATGCTACGCACTCGGTGCAACTTCCCGGCGGGCAAGGTACCGTCAGTGGCGGGCAACGCGAATTTGTCCCCGTGTTGGCGCGTGCCGCAGTGGCAGTCGGCGTAGCTGGCGTATTTATGGAAACGCATCCCAATCCTGCTAAAGCATTATCAGATGGCCCGAATGCCTTTCCTTTGGGACACTTGAGAACTTTGCTGCAGATATTGAAAATGCTGGATGAAACGGTGAAGCGGCAAGGGCTGATAGAGGAAAGTATAGATTTGCGCAATGTTTAGTAAACGGAATTTTAAAATAAGATAAGGAAAAAGAATGAGTGCAATTGTTGATGTTATCGCACGTGAAATTTTAGATTCTCGCGGCAATCCTACTGTTGAAGCCGATGTGTTATTGGAGTCCGGTGTCATGGGGCGCGCTGCTGTCCCCTCCGGCGCATCGACCGGTACCAGGGAGGCAGTTGAATTGCGTGACGGAGATAAGCAACGCTATCTGGGCAAGGGTGTGTTGAAAGCGGTTGAAAATGTAAACACCGAAATCGCCGAGGCTATTATTGGACTGGATGCCGCTGAGCAGGCATTCATCGACAAGACCATGATTGATCTGGACGGCACAGAAAACAAATCCCGCCTGGGCGCGAACGCAATTCTGGCGGTATCAATGGCGGTGGCTAAAGCAGCCGCAGAAGAATCCGGCCTGCCTTTATACAGGTATCTGGGCGGCACTGCGGGCATGTCCATGCCGGTGCCGATGATGAATATTATTAACGGCGGCGCGCACGCCACGGGTGGTGCGGATATTCAGGAGTTCATGATTATTCCATTGGGCAGCCAAACTTTTCGGGAGGCGCTGCGGTGCGGGGTGGAAATATTTCATCACCTGAAAAACATTCTGCATCACCGTGGACTGAGCACGACCGTGGGTGATGAAGGCGGATTTGCACCAGCGCTGGGTTCTAATGAAGCCGCGCTGAAAGTTATTGTGGAAGCAATAGATGCGGCCGGCTACGTGCCTGGTACAGATGTGGCAATCGGCTTGGATTGCGCTGCCTCCGAGTATTACAAAGAGGGAAAATATCACCTTAAAGCAGATGGACTTTCGCTCACCACCGCCCGGATCATCGATCTATACGCCACTTGGGTGGATAAATATCCCATCGTCAGCATCGAAGATGGTATGAGTGAACATGACTGGGCAGGCTGGAAATTACTGACTGATCGCCTTGGCAAAACGGTACAGTTGGTTGGTGATGATATATTTGTGACCAACACAAAAATTCTCCAGGAAGGTATTGGCAAAGGCATCGCCAATTCTATTCTGATTAAAGTTAACCAGATTGGCACGTTAACAGAAACCTTTGCTGCCATCGAAATGGCTAAGCGTGCGGGTTACACCGCCGTCATTTCACACCGCTCGGGTGAAACAGAAGATTCCATGATTGCAGACATTGCCGTAGCTACCAATGCATTGCAAATTAAAACCGGCTCGTTATCACGCTCGGATCGCATGGCCAAATACAACCAATTGCTACGCATCGAAGAAGACCTCGGCGACTGCGCCTTATACCCCGGGCACAGTGCCTATTATCAACTCAAATAAGCGTGTTGCGCCCCTTTCATACTTTATCTATCTCCCTATGGCTGTCGTTTAATTACCTTAAACGGCAGCACATACTGTTCGGTGCGCAGCAACCAATATACGCATGGGAAGTACGACGTGCGCTGGCTTAGCCTGATTCTTGTGGCAATCATTCTGTTATTGCAATATCCGCTATGGCTGGGCAAAGGCAGCTTGCTGAAAGTATGGGATTTGGATAATCAGGTTGAAGCGCAAAAAGAAATCAATCGGCAACTCCAATCGCGCAATGCATCACTGGATGCCGAGGTGCGCGATCTCAAACAGGGTACGGCTGCCATAGAAGAACGCGCCCGCAGCGAACTCGGCATGGTTAAACGCGATGAAATTTTCTTCCACGTCTTGAGTGGTTCTGCCGCATCCTCTGTGCCGGAAAAAACATCACTCGCAGGACAGTCAGCAAAAAGAAAATTACCTGAAAATAAACCAATCGCAAGCAAACCAATAGCAAACTAATCGATAGCAAATAAATTTCCGGGGGTTGGACAGTCAATCGCGCAGTAAAAACATCTACTTCGGGGGAATATTTGTTTGGTTTGTTCATGGTGGCTCCGTTTTACCAAGTTAAAGGAGCCTCCACGATTCCCGGGGCGATTCAATTCGCTTATGTGGCGACCATAAGCAGCGTTGGCTTGTTATGAAGGAACCTTTATTTATTTACTTCATTAATAGCGCTTTAAAACAATTGATCGACAACGTTTTCTATTATGGTTTTTTCTTGTAGCGGCGGCAGGTTTTCCTGGTAAAAATATTCTGTACGAGTTCCTTGCGGGTCGCGCAAGCCGTCTTCATTAATACGTTCCGCAACCATGCCCGGCGGCATGGCGTAGACCGCTTCGGGGACGTCTTTAAGGACTGTAGCCATGTAATCCATCCAGATCGGCAGTGCCGCGCCGCCACCCGTTTCTTGCTCGCCCAGGCTGCGTGGCGTATCAAAACCAACCCACGCCACACCAACAACTGTCGGCTGGAATCCACAAAACCATGCATCCATAGAATCGCTGGTGGTGCCGGTTTTTCCGGCTAAGTCCTTACGTCCCAGCTGGGTGGCGCGAAAGGCCGTGCCATGATTCACTACATCCTGCATCATATTGACCATAGTGAATGCGTTACGCACATCCAAAACCCGTTCAGTATTTTTGCCCGCCGTTACAGGCGCAGCTTGGCTGAGTATTTTGCCGTTCCCATCTTCAATGCGTTGAATAAAATACGGATGAATGCGATATCCACCATTTGCAAAAACCGCGTAGCCAGACAACATTTGCAGCGGCGTGACCGAGCCAGCACCCAGGGCCATGGTTAAATAGGGAGGATGTTTTGCTGCTTCAAATCCAAACTTGGTCACAAAATCCTGTGCGTATTGCGGTGTAATGGCCTGCAATATTCGTACGGACACCAGGTTTTTAGACATATACAACGCCCGTCTCATACGTATTTCGCCTTCAAACGTGCCATCAAAATTTTTGGGTGCCCATGCTTCTGTGGTCTCCAAGCCGTCTTTATCAACCATCATCGGCGCATCGGTAAGGGGCGCATCGTTAATTACTGATGCCGGGGTGAAGCCTTTTTCCAGAGCGGCAGAATAAATGAATGGCTTGAAGCTGGAGCCTGGTTGCCGCCAAGCTTGGGTGATATGGTTAAATTGACTGCGACTAAAATTATAGCCGCCCACCAGTGAGTAAATCGCGCCATCTTTGGGATTGCCAGAAACGAAGGCTGCTTCTACCTGCGGTTGCTGCACGATTTGCCAGGTCATTTTTTCGGTTTGCCTGACGCGAATTAATGATCCCACCTGTAACCGCCGCTTTAGCGCAACCTTCTCGCCGGGCTGTGGCTTCGCAAACTTCGCGCCCTCTTCGTCTATCACGATGATTTGCCCGCCTTTGGTGTACACGCGGATGGTTTTGTTCTTGGCATTAATTTCCATAATTACGCCAGGAATTAAATCTTCATCGTCTGTCACTTCCAACAGGGCATCTTCCAAAATTTCATCGGTGTTGCCTTTGGCCAAGTTGATAAACCCCTCCGGCCCGCGATAGCCGTGTCGGCTGTCGTATTCCAGTACGCCCTTACGCAATGCTGCATGTGCCGCAACCTGGTCTTTCTGGCGGATGGTGGTATAAACTTTTATCCCCTGGGTATAGGTTGCTTCCTGATATTTCTCGTACACCACCTGCCGTACCATTTCGGCCAAAAAATCGGCCTTGATAGCAAACTCTGACGAGCCATTGCGCTTGACCAGTATGGGAAATTTTAGTGCCGCGTCATATTGTGCCGTATCGATATAACCCAGGTCTTGCATACGGCGCAATATATAGGACTGACGCATTTGTGCGCGTTTAAGATTGGTGACTGGATTGTAGGCCGAAGGAGCCTTTGGCAAACCGGCCAGTATGGCCATTTCTGCCAGATCTATTTGTTGCAGTGACTTGCCGAAATAAACCTGTGCAGCAGTGGAAAATCCGTATGCACGTTGACCTAAATAAATATGATTGATGTACAGCTGGAGAATTTCATCTTTGCTCAAGCTGCCCTCTATCTTGAAGGCGAGCAGCACTTCATTAAATTTGCGCGAAAACCTTTTTTCGTTGGTTAGAAAAAAATTACGCGCGACCTGCATGGTAATTGTGCTTGCTCCCTGCTTGGCACCGCCTGCGGTGAAGTTGGAATAAGCGGCACGCAACACACTCTTAAAATCCACCCCGCCGTGTTCATAAAAGCGATCATCCTCAGCGGCGAGAATAGCTTTCTTCATCAACTCGGGCACTTCGTTTATTGCCACCAGCGCGCGCCGTTCCTCGCCAAATTCTCCCAGCAGGGATCCTTCCGCGCTGTACACTCGTAGTGGAATTTTTGGGCGATAATCAGTCAGCGTTTCCAGAGAAGGCAGGGTGGGGTAAGTCAACATGGCTGCAAACAGCAGCAAAAGCAGGGGGGCAAAAACCAAGCCAGCACCAGCCAGCGCTGAATAAAACCACCAACGAGAATTCATAAGCATCAATAAGGACACAGAAAAGGGGGAAGGGTACAGGGTGTAATTATATCGATTCCTGACAAAAAATAGCTGCTGTCTCCTGTTGGAGTGGGTTTTTTAGATATGCTATCTACTCAAACCTGTTTCCTGCCAGTGCCCTATACTAGGAAAACGGCTTCCAGAAAATATATCCGAAAGCCGTTTTTTATTGGTGGGTCGTCGCGGACTTGAACCGCGGACCAAAGGATTATGAGTCCTCTGCTCTAACCAGCTGAGCTAACGACCCAAACTTTTTGATACCCTTTAGCTTTCGCCGTCGAGGAAACTTTTCAGCTTTTCCGAGCGGGAAGGATGACGCAATTTGCGCAGGGCTTTCGCTTCAATTTGTCGTATACGTTCGCGCGTAACGTCAAATTGTTTGCCTACTTCTTCCAGGGTGTGATCGGTATTCATTTCGATGCCGAAGCGCATACGCAGAACCTTGGCCTCGCGCGGGGTAAGTGAATCCAGAATATCCTTGGTCACATTACGCAGGCTGTCATAGACCGCTGCTTCAACAGGCACAAGAGTATGCGAGTCCTCGATGAAATCACCCAGATGCGAATCATCATCATCGCCCACGGGAGTTTCCATGGAAATCGGCTCTTTGGCAATTTTTAATATCTTGCGTACCTTATCTTCGGGCATTTCCATTTTGGCGGACAAGACCGCAGCATCAGCTTCGAAGCCAGTTTCCTGCAGTATTTGGCGTGATATGCGATTCATCTTGTTGATGGTTTCTATCATGTGTACCGGAATACGAATCGTGCGTGCTTGATCGGCGATGGAGCGTGTAATGGCCTGGCGTATCCACCACGTTGCGTAAGTTGAAAACTTGTATCCGCGACGGTATTCAAATTTATCGACAGCTTTCATCAGGCCGATATTGCCTTCCTGGATAAGGTCGAGGAACTGTAAACCGCGATTGGTGTATTTTTTGGCGATGGAGATTACCAGTCGGAGATTGGCCTCGATCATATCGCGCTTGGCACCACGCGCTTTGGCTTCTCCATTGGTCATTTGCTTGTTGATTTCCTTTAGATCACGCAAGGGAATGCCTACGCGCAATTGCAAATCCAGCAACTTTTTTTGCTGCTCAATGATGGCTGCCTGGAAGCGTAACAGTGCTTCGCCGTATGGTTTTTTGGCGGCAATTTCACGCGCCACCCAATCCAGCCTGCCTTCATTTTCCGGAAAGGTATGGAGGAAATAAGTGCGTGGCATGCGCGCTTTAGTGACGCAGATATCTTGTATCTTGCGCTCGTAACCGCGTACCTCTTCCACCAACTTGCGCATGGTGTCACACAGTGCATCAACTTGTTTGGCGGAGAACCTGAATTGCGTCAGTTCATTCGAAATACGTTCCTGCAGTTTGTTGTACTGCGTGCTACGATAGCCGTGCTTCTCATAGGCCTTGCCAATCTTAATGAACAAGTCGTGAATAACCGTGAAGCGTTCCAGCGCATCTATTTTAAGTTGCGCCAGGTTGGCGGCGGCAACGGCTTCACCATCCTCCTCGCTTTCTTCTTCTTCTACATCTACCTCTTCTTCAATATCAAGATTAGGCTCTTCTGTTAATACAGCTTCTTCGTTTGTATCGATAAATCCATCGACCACTTCATCTATCCGCAATTCATCCCGTGCAACTTTTTCTACCAGACCTAAAATTTCGGCGATGGTAGTGGGGCAGGCGGAAATAGCCTGGATCATATGCTTGAGGCCTTCTTCGATACGCTTGGCGATGACGATTTCATCTTCACGAGTCAATAGACCTACTGTTCCCATCTCGCGCATGTACATACGTACTGGGTCGGTGGTACGTCCAAATTCGGAGTCAACCGTTGCCAGTGCGGCTTCAGCAGCTTCCACGGCATCTTCGTCGGCGACAACTGGCGGGGCATCCGTCATGATTTGATTTTCGGCATTGGGCGCTTCATCCGTCACGGTGATGCCCATGTCGTTAATCATGCTGACTACGCCTTCAATCTGCTCAGCTTCCAGCATTTCTGGCAGGTGATCGTTGATCTCGCCATAGGTCAGATAGCCACGCTCTTTACCCAGAATGATTAACGCCTTCAACCGGGTGCGGCGTGCCTCTACATCCTGCGATGGATCAGCGGGTGTGGTCAATAGCGCGTCAGTTGCATTTTGTTTGATGGCATTCTGCTTGGTATTTAATGTTACCTGCTTGTCACTCGATGATTTTTTCTTGAGTTGCCGAGTCGCCATGTTGGTCGGTTCCCATAATAGTTTGCTGTAAATAAATTGAATAGGCGTGATGCAGGACTACTCGATTTATGAGTTTGTGTGCAAAGGTTCAGTACACATAATAAAAAAGTGAGCGCCGAGATTGTCGTGATATATATGTCATCGCGCCATAAAAAGGCAGTTTGTGCCGCTTGAAAAGCCGTAATTATACACGAACTTGCGAACTTCCGACGGTGCGCCTAGCTGCGCTGCAATAGCTGCAAATACAAAGCGCGATCCTGCTCATTCAAACTACCCATGCCCGCCCCGTGCATTTTTGCGTGTAATGCCTGCATTTGCTGTTTACGCTGTGCCCTGCGCAGGCTTTGCAAGACATCTTGAAATTCGTCTGCTACCTTGAAATCATCGCCCCATTGCATAATCTCTGCCTGTTCTTTTGCCAGCAGTGATGAGTAAATTGTATCTTGAAAATGCTGAATGATCGCAGCGGTACTCACTTTCCCAGGGTTACTTTTTAACCATGCAATCAGGGCAGTGATCGCCTCTGTCTCCATGCCACTGATTTCCCAATCTGTAGGCAACCAGTCTGGGGGCGCAGCATCCCCAGGTAACAGACTAACCAAGTCCGGTTGAAATAGCAGACAACGTAGCAACGCGCGCAAATTAGATGCCGCTGGGCTGGCCACTTTTTGCGTGACGCGGCGTTTGGGCAAGTCTATCGACTTCATACCGTACAGCGCTTCTAATTCTGTTTGTGTAATGCCCGTTAAATCGGCCAACTCCTTGCGTAACAGCAATCCTGCTATGGGCGCAGTAATTGCGGTGAGCAAAGGTTGTGCACGTTGTAATAAAGCATTTCTCCCCTCTTGAGTTCGCATGTCCACCTGTGAGGATAATTCACTGAGCAAATATTCAGACAAAGGCATAGCTCCGCGCAATAACTGATCAAATGCCGAGGTGCCGTTTTCGCGCACATAGCTATCGGGATCATGTTCAGGCGGCAAAAATAAAAATCCAAATTGTTTGCCATCCACCAATTGCGGTAACGCGTTCTCCAAAGCCCGCCAAGCCGCTTTGCGTCCCGCAGCATCACCATCAAAACAAAATACGATGCGATCTGTTAGTCGCGAAAGTTTTTGTATATGAAAAGGTGTGGTCGCGGTACCCAGCGTCGCCACGGCATATTCAATGCCGTGCTGTGCCAATGCCACCACGTCCATATAACCTTCCACCACTAACGCCATGCGGCTGGCGCGTATGGATTTTTGAGCCTGATACAAGCCATATAATTCACGGCCTTTTTCGAACAATACAGTTTCAGGCGAATTCAAATATTTCGGCGTGCCCTTATCCAACACGCGCCCGCCAAAGCCAACAACCTGCCCGCGCGGGTTGACAATCGGAAACATGATGCGATCGCGAAAACGATCATAGCGCCGTGTCGTACTTTGTTTTGCCGCATCCTCGGTTGAATCATCTGCACGATCAATTACCAGGCCTGTATCCAGCAAACTGGCGGTCTGGTAATCGGAAAATGCCTGGCGTAAATTCTGCCAACCTTCTGGTGCATAGCCTATGCCAAAGCGTGCTGCCACTTCGCCGCTTACCCCACGACGTTTAAGATAATCTATGGCGGTGGGAGACTGCTTCAATTGCTCGCGGTAGTAGCGCACAGCCGTTTGCATCAGTTCATACAAATCCGGCGCGGCCTTGTTCTGTACAGCACCTGTTGAGGAATGTTCGCGTGGCACGGCGAGGCCTATGCTCTGCGCCAATTCTTCTACTGCCTCGACAAACCCGAGTCCGAGATGTTCCATGACAAAGCTGATCGCCGTGCCATGCACACCGCAACCGAAGCAATGATAAAACTGTTTATTGGCATTGACCGTAAATGACGGGGTCTTTTCGTTGTGAAAGGGGCAGCAGGCCGAGAAATTAGCCCCTGATTTTTTCAGAGGCACATACCGTCCGACTACGTCCACGATATCGAGCCGGTTGAGTAGGTCTTGAATAAAGCTTTTTGGAATCACTATGCTCTCGCCCTATACCCATGCAGAAATGCACAGGAAATAATGTGTAAAGCAAAATACCGAATCCATACCGCGCAGAGTCGCTTAAGAAATGTAGCGCCAGGCAGGTTTTGGCAAAAACGGGATTAAATCAGTGCTTCCTTAAATGTTTGTGCCGCGCAACCCGGTATTCGATCCGAGGTTTAATGCCGCGATACGTTCTTTAGCGGGTTATTAACGCAGTCAGCCGAGCCTTAACTAACGCTGAAACTTTTCCCATATCCGCACGCCCGGCCAAAACGGGCTTAAGTAAAGCAATGACTTTTCCCATTTCCTGCGGTGATTTTGCGTTGCTGCTGGTTATAGCTGTGTTCACGGCTGCATTAATCGCGTCTTCCGACATGGCTTGCGGCATATAGGTTTGTAAAACGCTGATTTCGAATTTTTCCACGTCCACCAGATCCTGCCTGGCTGCGGCTTCAAATTGGCTAATGGAATCACGACGCTGTTTAATCATCTTGTCGATAATCGAAATAACATCTGCAT
>JBEBGP010000237.1:0-2494 GCA_040081045.1 Candidatus Nitrotoga sp. | reverse complement strand
ACCCAGGTTGCGGTCATGGGCAATCTTAAATTCGATATTGAACCGCCTGCAGAGATGTTGAAATTAGGCGCGATGCTACGGGATGAATGGGGGAAGAATCGAAAAATATTTCTGGCTGCCAGCACGCGTATCGGTGAAGAAGCATTGCTGTTACAGGCACTCCAACAGATTCATATTCCAAATATGTTGACAGTCATCGTACCGCGCCACCCACAGCGTTTTAATGAGGTGGCAAACCTGCTTGCCCAACGCAATATTCGTTTTCAGCGCCGCAGCGAAAATTTGCCGATAACTAATGACATACAAGTATTGTTGGGCGACAGCATGGGTGAAATGTTTGCTTACTACACCGCCTGTGACGTTGCCTTTATTGGCGGCAGCCTGCTGCCGTACGGCGGGCAAAATTTAATCGAGGCGTGCAGTGTGGGCAAACCTGTACTCATTGGGCCACACACATTTAATTTCACACAAGCCACTGAACAGGCAGTGGAATGTGGTGCTGCGATGCGTGTGCAGGATGTCGCCGGGCTTGCCCGGATTGTGCAAAATTTATTCAATCATGCCCAGCAAATAGCGGTTGCCAGCCACGCCGCCCTGCAATTTGTAAACACACATCGGGGTGCAACACAACTTGCGATGACGCACATCGCACCACTTTTGCCACATTCTCAAAAATAATAGTACAATCCCGCTATCATGACCTCTATCATACAGCGCAAAAATAAATTGCTTATCCGCCTGACCTTGGCGGCAGTGCTGTTTGCGCAGGGAGTTATTGCGGCACATGCTTGTGCGCTGCCATCGATGAGTCCTGCACAGGCTTTCGCTGAGCAGGATGCAACAACAAAACAACCCTGTAATCAGCACGCAACACCGTCGTCGGAACAAAATCCAATCGTCCAGCAGCTGGCTGTACAGATGAATGGTAACGCGTGTCTGGCGAGCTGCGCGCAGACCGATCAGGTCAATGTCGATTATAAAAATTTTACGGTTGCACCTGTTGGCATCACAAATTTTTTACCCGCTGCACCGCCCATACAGTGCAACACTTCAAATTTTATCCCGTCCTATCAAGTCCCCAATACAGGTCCGTCTGTCGCCATTCGTTTCTGCACGTTTCTAATATAGCCGTCGCTTCCGCATAGCTGCCCCTGCCTTTTGGGGGTGTACTGCTGTGCGATTTCTTCAGAGGCGCGGTGATAATTGCGCCTCTCGCGAGTAATGTGAATTTCACATGGCTGAGTTGGAGGAAGCGATGAACATTAAAAAAAATTTACTCAATAAGATATGCCGGCTGAATATTTTTAGATTTTACCTAAGCCTGTGCATGACCGGTTTATCCGCAGCAAGCCTGGCTATGTGGCCAGCCTGGAATGTTTATGCCGAGCAACTTCCCGGCGCGCAGGTAGAGGAGTTGCTGGACTGGGCGCGGCAGCACAATCCGGAATTAGCCGCCAGCCGGGCCGAGGCCGAGTCGATGGCACAGCGTATTGATGCGGCATCGGCCTTGCCCGATCCAACCCTGCGGGCCCAGTCGATGAATATTAACGATCCCGGCAGCACGACTAACGGCACGATTTATTATACTTTGATGCAAGCCGTACCGTTTTGGGGCAAGCGTGACTTACAGCGCGAGTTGGCGATGGCGGAATCTGCCCAGGCGCAGAGTTTGAATTCTGAAACCTGGGCTGAACTGGCGAGTAAAATAAAAATAGATTTTGCGCAATATTATTTGCTGCACCACAGCATGAAAATTACGCAGGAAATGCTCTCGTTACTGAATAATCTGGAGCGCATCGCACAAACACGTTACGCCACCGGACTGGCCGCTCAACAGGACGTACTGCGCGCGCAAATTGAATTAACCCAATTACAACGTGAGCAAGTGATGTTGGATGCCGAACATCATCATGTTATCGCCCGTTTGAATACTTTGTTGCGTCGTCCGTCCACCGCGCTATTGGCCGACCCGCAAAGGTTGCGCGTTATACCGGATAAAGCGCGCCAGGTACCGGTCAAATTGGAGCAGCGCTTGCAGCTGACAAATCCACAACTTTTTGCTGTTGGAGCCAGGCTGATTGCGGCAGAAAAAAATTATGAATTGGCGTTGCGAAACCGCTATCCGGATTTTGTTTTTGGCGTGATGCCCGTACAAAAAGGCGGCCAAATTACCGAGTGGGGAATAATGGCGGAATTTAATATTCCGTTACAGCAAGGTTCACGTCGCGCGCAGGAGCGATCCGCCAGTGCCGCGCTGAATGCGGCAAGATCACGCAAAGAAGCATTGTCGACACAATTGATTGGCGATCTGACCGAGCAAATAATCAGCCTGAAGGCGGTGCAACGCACAGAAAATCTTGTCAGCAACAGTTTGTTGCCGCAGGCAGAAGCCACGTTGCAAGCGGCACTGGCGGGTTATCAAACGGGGAAAGTGGATTTCGCCACCCTGCTGGATGCGCAACGCCAATTGTTGCAGGCCAGACTGGATGTGTTG
>JBEBGP010000140.1:0-9610 GCA_040081045.1 Candidatus Nitrotoga sp. | reverse complement strand
GTACCTTGTGCAACGGATTTTTTCAGCATTGCGACAGGAAGTTTCGAACGCAGGGCTGCGCTGAGTTTATCCATCACAGTAATACTCGCCATGATGTCTTCCAGAAAGACCATTCCGGGGACGATTGGACATTGGATCTTGAAATTGGTCCGGGTGCACGGCAAACGAAGCTACGCAATAATACTTCATCAAACGAGTTTATGGGCTATGTCGCCGGCAAGCTGTTATGGAAATTCAGTCCATCCGCTTCTTTGAGTGAGAATCTGACCTCTGAAATTGGCGACGACACCACCATCTCTCGATCGGTAACAGCACTAACGGCACAGTTGGCAGGCAGCCTGGCAATGAAACTTTCGTTTACCGCCAGACATATCTCTAAAGTACCCGCCTTGGTGAAACGCAAGGATACGGAAACAGCAATGACCCTGGTATATGGGTTTTAATTAAAGGCTCTATCCCTGTGCGAGGCACGGAGATGGAGCCTGCAATGAATCAAACTGCTCTACGAACGAGCTGTATTAGAGAAGCACTGACTTAGAGGCTTCCCAAATCCCCAGTCTTGAAAGGACTATCCCGGTTCGATTATGGTTCCACCCCAATAGACTTACCCCCGCTTACATGAACATATTTGCATTCATCCGCCACGTCCATCGGTGTAATATATTGCACCACCGTTGATAAATTTAAACATCGTCGGCAACCCTCACCAAATAGAAGGAGTCGATCATCCCCCGCACTATTTCAGTAAAAATCATACTCACCCTCGCTGTCTTGCTGCTTATAGGCATTGCGGTATGGACACTGACTCGTCCCAAGCCAATAGAGGTGAGCCTTGCCACCGTCGATCATGGTTTGGTTGAAGCAACCGTGGTCAACACGCGTGCAGGTACAGTGGAAGCCTGTCGCCGTGCCAAATTGGCATTGCCCATGGGCGGGCAGATTTCACATATATGGGTCAAGGAAGGGGATCGCGTCAAGGTCGGGCAAAAACTGTTGTCATTGTGGAATCGCGATTTTTCCGCGCAGGCTGAACTTGCACGCAACCAGTCTGTAGCGGTCAAAGAGCATCAACATCAAGCCTGCATACTCGCGGAGAATGCGCACAGCGAAGCCAGGCGAACCGAAAAACTTGCCGCCACGGGTTTCATCAGTCCGCAACGCGTTGAGGAAGTGCGCGCCAAGGCCAACGCCCAACAAGCCGCGTGTGATGCATCCAGCGCCGATGTAAAGCGCTCGCAAAGCCAGATCAACGTGGCGCAAGCAGGACTGGATCGCACAATTTTAACTGCGCCCTTTGCCGGAGTGGTCGCGCGCGTCACTGGTGAAGTGGGCGAATTCACTACCCCCTCTCCACCCGGCATTCCCACACCACCGGCAGTTGATCTGATCGATGACAGTTGCCTGTACGTGACCGCGCCGATGGATGAAGTCGACGCGCCTAAAATTAAACCCGGCATGTTGGCGCGCATCGCGCTCGATGCCCTGCCCGGAAAATCGTTTGCTGGCAAGGTTAAGCGCGTCGCACCCTATGTAACAGAAATCGAAAAACAGGCGCGCACAGTGGATGTCGAAGTGGTGTTCAGCTCGCTGACCGATGTCCCCAAAAATCTGCTGGCAGGTTACAGCGCCGATGTGGAAATTATCCTGGAGTCCCGTGACTCGGCTTTGCGCTTGCCTACTCAGGCGATACAGGAAAGCGGCAAAGTATTGACGCTGGCGGCTGATGGCGACAAGCTGCTCGAAAAAACTTTCACGCCCGGTCTGTCCAATTGGGCTTACACCGAAATCCGCGAGGGACTGACGCAAGGTGAACAGGTGGTCAAGAGTTTTGAAAATGAAACCATCAAGGCGGGTGTTGTCGCCAGAGCCAAGGCCAAATAGGAGATCACGCACATGATCGCCCTCACCGCAATCTCTCGCATCTTCGCCATGGGAGATCAGGAAGTGCGGGCGCTCAACAACATCAATCTCACCATTGCGCGGGGCGAATATGTGTCGGTGATGGGGCCGTCTGGCTCGGGCAAATCGACCCTGCTGAATTTAATCGGCCTGCTCGATCAACCCACCAGCGGCACTTACCTGCTGGAAAATACCGATGTCACCTCACTCCCGGAAACCGATCAGGCACGGATTAGACGCGAGCGCATCGGTTTTATTTTTCAATCTTTTCACCTGATCCCCCGCCTTACTGCCGCTGAAAATATCGAGTTGCCGCTCATCCTCGACGGCATCCCCGGCACCGAGCGCAAAAAAAGAGTGCAGGCGATATTGCAACAAACCAACTTGCTTGAACGTGCCGATCATCGGCCATCCGAACTTTCCGGCGGACAGCGGCAACGCGTCGCCATTGCCCGCGCCACCATCCTCAATCCGGCAGTACTGCTGGCGGATGAACCCACAGGCAACCTCGATCACAAAACGGGCGCGGAAGTGATCGCCCTGCTGGAAAATCTGCATCATCTAGGCACGACCATCATCACTGTCACGCATGATCGCGAAATTGGCGCACGTGCGCATCGAAGAATTCAAATGCGCGATGGGGAGGTGGTAAGCGATGACTAGGCAAGACGCATTCATCCTCTCCTTCCGCACCGTGGTCAGTTATCGTCTGCGTGCAATTTTAATACTGCTGGCAATGGCGCTGGGCGTGGCAGCGGTGGTAGTGTTAACCGCGCTAGGCGAAGGCGCGCGCCGTTTTGTGATGAATCAATTTGCCGCACTGGGCACCAATCTCATCATCATCATACCGGGACGTTCAGAAACGGCCGGTGGATTTATAGGCGCACTGGTTGGTGAAACACCGCGCGATCTCACGCTCGATGATGCCGCCAGTTTAACCACCCTGCCCGGCGTGCGCCGCTTTGCGCCGCTCAATGTCGGCCTTTCCGAAATCAGCGCAGGCGGCCTGTTGCGCGAGGTACCGTTGGCGGGCAGCACTTCCAGCTTGATCGCCATACGTGGAATGCGTTTAGCGCAAGGCTCGTTCACCGCTGACAACGGCCCCAATCCCGCCGAGGCTGTGTTGGGTGCAAAGATAGCGCATGCATTATTTCCAACAGGCAATGCGCTTGGTCAACGCATTCGACTGGGCGATCGTCGCTTTCGCGTGGCCGGCATTTTTGCGCTGCAAGGTGAAAGCATGGGCATAAATACCGACGAGCTTGTGCTCATTCCTATCGATCATGCACAGGCTCTGTTCAACACGCAATCGCTGTTTCGCATCATGGTCGAGGCTGAAAGTCGCAGCGCTATTGAGCCAGCCAAAAAGGCCATCCGCGCTGCACTCAAGTTGCGACACGACGACGAAGAGGATGTCACCATCATCGGGCAAGATGCCATATTGGCAACCTTTGATAAAGTTTTACGCGCGCTCACCTTGGCCGTATCCGGCATTGCCGCGATCAGCCTGGCCGTGGCAGGCATACTGGTGATGAACGTAATGCTGGTAGCAGTCAGCCAGCGCACCGCCGAAATCGGTTTGCTCAAAGCCATCGGCGCAACGCATACCGACATACGCAATTTATTTTTGCTGGAAACCCTGTGGCTGGCCGTTGCTGGTGCCATTGCCGGCATCATTCTGGGTTATCTGGGCAGCCTCGGATTACGCCTCGCCTATCCGCAACTCCCCGCCTATCCGCCCATTTGGGCAAGCCTTGCGGCAATTGCCACCGCACTGATTACCGGCATCGCCGCCAGCATCCTGCCCGCCGGCAAAGCGGCACGACTCAACCCGGTACTGGCGTTGTCGCGCCGATAAATTTTTAGAAATGCCCATATGAAATTAGCCGATAGCTTTCGATTTTCATGGCGCGCCCTCACCGCACATAAAACACGCACCGCTTTGTCGGCGGGCGGCATCGCGGTGGGTATCGCGGCAGTCATTTTATTAACGGCAATCGGCGAAGGCATCCATCAATTTGTGCTGGCAGAATTCTCGCAATTCGGCACCAACATCATCAACGTCACTCCCGGCAAAACACAGACACAAGGCGGCTCACTCGGTGCAATCGGCACCACTCGCCCACTGACGCTGGATGATGTGGAGGCACTCCGAGCTGTGCCAAATGCGCTCTACATCAACGGCGGGGTCACCGGCAATTCCGAAATACGAGTCGGCAATAAAAGCCGCCGCGTCATGGTGCTGGGTGAAGGTGCTGATTTTGCACGCGCCTTCAGTATGCGTCTGGCAACAGGCAGCTTCCTGCCCGCAGACAGCGCGGCATCTGCGCGTGCGTTTGCCGTACTTGGATCAAAAGCACGGCAGGAATTATTTGGCGCAGAAAATCCATTGGGCGCAGTCATTCAAATCGGCCACAATCGCTTTCGCGTCATCGGCGTGATGGCTGCAAAAGGGCAAACACTCGGACTTGATCTGGACGACACCGTATACATCCCCACCGCACGCGCGCTGGAATTATTCAACCGCGCGGGGGTGATGGAAGCGCACGTGGTCTACCGACCCGGCACACCCGTTGAAACCGTCGTGGAAAATATTAAACGCATACTATTGGCGCGACATGGCCGCGAAGATTTTTCCATCACCCCGCAACAACAAATGCTCTCCACCTTATCCACCGTGCTGGACGTACTCACCTTCGCGGTCGCCGCGCTCGGCGGGATTTCGCTGCTGGTCGGCACGGTCGGCATCATCACCCTGATGCATATTTCCGTGAACGAGCGCGTGGCAGAAATTGGTTTATTAAAAGCGCTGGGTACCACGCGCGCGGGCATACGCACTTTATTCCTGATCGAATCAGCCGGATTATCCCTATTGGGTGGCGCAGTGGGCTTGTCAGTCGGCGGATTGATTGCCTGGCTGCTACAAGCCTTGTTTCCCGCGCTGCCCGTGCAAGTGCCGTGGAACTATGTGAGTGGCGCGCTGCTCATTTCCATGTTGATTGGATTGGGTGCGGGCGTAGTACCCGCGTGGATGGCAGCAAGATTGGATCCGGTAAATGCGTTGAGAACCGAGTGATTGCCATAAGCGTGAAGCTTTGCGTATCCAAAGAGATGTTACGAAAAACGTGGGTTGTCCCCTATTGCCCCGTGCACCTTACACAAGTTGACGTAAAACACTATATGCAGTATATAATTACGCCTCCCCCTACTGCATATAGTGTAAATATGAACAATGAACAGATTCGCAATCTGGTAAGAGAGCTCCATAAGGAAATTTGGACAAAGCAAAAACAGCTATGGCCGGATAAGCAGATGACTCCTCTGCAAATGTTAAGTCCCGCAAAAGCTGCGGAACTTTATGGGGTATCCTATACCGAAGTGGATGATTTAGGTTGTGGTAATTTTCCTTATGGCATAAGCAATATGCGGGTTGCAGGACTTCTTCACAGAACCGCAAAGAAAATTATTGTATCAACAATGTTTCCAATCGAAACCGTCAGATATACCGCCGCCCACGAGATAGCTCATTGGCTCCTGCACCCAAACGAGATTGCACATCGTGATAGGCCGATTGACGGATCTAATAAATCAGGAGAGATTCGCCCGGCCATAGAGCAGGAGGCCGATTATTTTGCTGCGTGCTTCCTGATGCCAGAAAACTTATTAATCGCCCAGTTTAAACAGCTATTTGGAAAAGTACCTTTCATTTTCAACGAGGCTTCTGCTTTCCATCTTGGCGGAAACGATATAGATACCTTACTTTTTGCATCTAATAATTCTTTAGATCGAGAGTTCGCTTTAGCAAGATGCGGAAGCTATCAAGGAAAACAGTTTCATTCACTCGCGAAGCAATTCCGCGTTTCAGATTCTGCGATGGCAATTAGACTCAAGGAACTCAAGCTCATTCGCTGGCCGTGAGAAGGATTAAACTATGGCTCCCTTGTAATCCCCCTCGCTATTCCGTACCACTTAAAAGTTGAGGTTTTGGCTATCTGTCACCTGCTGCGTTTACACAGCGATGCGATGCAACACTGCTCGCTGCTTCACCTGCTGGAATCATCAGACTGACCGCAAAGGTCACTAAAATTTTATCGAACAGGTCATGGCTTGAGCTTGAACGGTTGCCGCTCATTCAACTCGCTCAAGTAGCTGTCTATTCCTTTGGTCTCCCGCTCTAAATATCGCGCCACTGCGGTGGCAAATTCCGGCCTTGCCAGCCAGTGTGCAGAAAAGGTTGGCGCCGGCAGGAAGCCGCGCGCGAGCTTGTGTTCACCTTGCGCGCCGCCTTCAAACACGGCGATTTTTTGTTCGATGCAAAATTCTATGGTCTGGTAATAACAAGTTTCAAAATGCAGGCCGGATATAAACTCAGTTGATCCCCAGTAGCGGCCATACAGGGTTCCACCTCCATAAAAATTCAGCGCAGCAGCAACGGGGACACCGTATTTTTCGGCGATGATGAGCAGCGTTTGCTCGCTCATACTATGACCGATACACGCAAAAAAATCTCTATTGAGATACGGTGACGAGTGATACTGATGATAGGTGTTGGCATAACACTAGTTAAAAAATCCCAGTTCTTTTCTGTAATCGCAACCCCTGTCAGGCGGCGAAAAGTAACGCCCGCATCGCGCACTTTTCGCCGCTCCTGCCTGATACATTTGCGCGCGTCCTTCGGCGATCCTCATGTCGCTTATGCGGCGTGATGCTTTACTCGTACCGGACTAATAATCCGCCTGCATCGCCTGCGCAACCCGGCGTTGCCCGTGCTAAGATACACTCGAAAGTTTGGACATCTTGCCGGGAGAACGCCGTGACCAGCATCCTTTCAGAGTTACTCATTACCATACCGGTGGTACTGCCTGTAGTGATACACCCCCGTGCATGGCCACAGCAAAATATCCGATACCCTGCAATTTTAGTTGTAACCATTGATGTGGAGGGCAGGCGGTAAGAACTGGCATCATGCTTGATGAGCCGCTGAATACGAAAAAGATTATCTCATTCACACCAACCGCAACAGGCTCGTACTCTTTTTATTGTTTATAGCAAAAATAAATCCCTGTTTTTCAAAAGCCACCGGGATACAGGATAGAGGTATGCACGGCATGCTCGGGGTGATTCAATAATTTTTTGGGAGGTGTCATGCTGGGGGAGCGATGGAAAATTGCACCGCTGGTATCGGGCGAAACAGGCAATTTAAATCCTGTCAAAACCCGGCTGGAATCCGTCCACGCAAACCCAATTCAATACATGGTTGATTATTACCGCAAGATTGACAGTTATCAGGTAACAATTAAATCATCTCAAAAAGACAATTCATCACAGGAGAGCCGCCCCTCTCAAGGCAACACGCTGTGCTATTACTTCAAGCGACCCGGCCATGTCCGCATAGAGTTTATCCACCCACTCGGGGGCGCGGTCATTATTTATGATCCCGATTCCAAAACAGCCCGACTGTGGCCACTGGGCTATCCTCATTTCCCGGCTTTTACTTTAAATCCAGAAAATCGTTTAATTCAAAATTCATCCGGACAGCGGATTGATCGCTCGGATTTTGGCGCACTCTATCAAAATGTGCAGACGTTGCAGCAACATGGCAAAGCAACCCTCGCCGATTCGCTATCCATCAATGGAAAAAATACGCTGCATCTCACTGTTGAAGGATTAAATAATTTTTCCATTGCCGGCGTGCATCGCTTCCAACTTTGGGTCGATCAAGCTACTGCGTTTCCCATCAAAGTGTCCAGCCATGATGTCATGGGCAAGATTTTGGAGGTGGTTGAGTTTGAATATTTACAGATCAATCCCACATTCCCGCCCGACTTTTTCAAGCAATAAATGAAACCCGTGGCCGAATTCAATTTTGTCACCACTTGGCGCATTACAGCTCCTCTGCCCCAGGTTTGTGACACAATTTCCAAAAACATGGACTGGCCGCAGTGGTGGCGCAATGTGGAAAAGGTGGAGGAACTGGAGGCAGGAGACACTCTGGGAATAGGTCGCCGGCTGCGTTTTACCTGGAAGAGCCACTTACTTTATCGGCTGACTTTTGATGTGTGTGTGACCCATATAGAACCGCTCAAGTTTTTGCAGGGTCAAGCCAGTGGGGATCTGGAAGGTACAGGCCGCTGGTATTTTGCGTATGATTCCCCCGAGACGATAGTACGGTATGAATGGTCGGTGCGTTCTACCCGACGCTGGATCAATTTACTTTCTCCGATCGCCCGGCCCGTATTCAAATGGAATCACGATCAAGTGATGCGCCAGGGAGCAGAAGGGTTAGCGCGCTATTTGAACGCACCCTCCGTGGGTACAAGCAATTAAAGGAACACCTCTAACCATAAAGTGGAACAACTGCGCGAAATCCCGAGCGTGCGGCAAGTCGCCGGAGAATAACATCGACGCTGGTCTGATTCGCCATCGCTGGATTTGATGGCATGGATAGATGAACAGGATAGGTTCGCCGCCTTTCAGCTTTGTTACCAAACGGGCACGCTCAAACACGCGCTTGCCTGGCAGGCAACCACCGGGTTTAATCACCGAGTGTATTATTACTCTCAATGAGGTATCCGTTAAATCGGGGAAAATCGGCAAAGGTTTGCAGCGAGCTGTTGCATAATGTGAAGCTTGCCAAATTTGTTACTAAACATTAATTGTTGCGGGTTGATTATTAAATCCGCCCAACATAATTGGGATTTTTAAATGGAACGTGTACGCCTCTCAAAACTCATGTCAGAACAAGGTTTATGCTCGCGTCGCGAAGCCGATGATTTTATCGAACGCGGTTGGGTACGAGTGGACGGAGTCACGGTCACCCAACTGGGCACAAGAATCAACGCCGATCAGCGCATCACCTTAAATCGCGCGGCACAAAATAAACAGGAAAGTCGCGTCACGATTCTATTGAACAAGCCTATCGGCTTCGTCTCTGCCCAGGCAGAGGGCAGCTATAAACCTGCTGTCACTTTGATTAATGCGGCCACACACTTTGCAAAAGACAAATCTCCGTTGCAATTTAATCCCAGGCAGCTAATCGGCATCGCGCCTGCGGGTCGCTTGGATATTGATTCACAAGGATTGCTCATCTTGACTCAGGATGGTCGCGTCGCCAAGCAATTGATCGGGGAGAATTCGACGGTCGATAAAGAATATCTGGTGCGCGTGCAGGGCAAACTGGTCGGAAACGGCCTCAGCCTGTTGTGCCATGGCCTGAAACTGGATGATGTGGCACTGAAGCCTGCAAAAGTAACCTGGCAGAACGAAGAACAACTGCGCTTTATTTTGCGCGAGGGCAAAAAACGTCAAATCCGCCGCATGTGCGAATTGGTCGGACTAAAAGTCACCGGACTCAAGCGCGTGCGTATCGGAAAAATTAAACTGGGTGATCTGCCTGTGGGGCAATGGCGTTACTTGGGAGAGGACGAGAGATTTTAAGCAGTGATCAGCGCCCACCCAAATGCCGGAGTCAAATAAAAATGAGGAGTAACAAAACTGTGGTGCCGCTTATCGGATTCGAACTGATGACCTACCGCTTACAAGGCGGTTGCTCTACCAACTGAGCTAAAGCGGCGATAAATCAAAAAAGTTTACAGCAGATGTTGATTTGAAAATGACAAGCTGCCAAATGATTAACCAAGAATCCATCTCTAAACTTGGTAGGTCGTGCCAGATTCGAACTGGCGACCAACGGATTAAAAGTCCGCTGCTC
>JBEBGP010000112.1:0-2496 GCA_040081045.1 Candidatus Nitrotoga sp. | reverse complement strand
GTCAAAGCAATGGCGGCTTGCGAAGCGAGTGATTCCACGAGATGCTGGTCAGCCCATGAAAATGAAACAACTTCCCGCTCAACCTTATTTTGCTCTTGCGCGCCCTTTGAAGATACATTTGCAAGGCGACTTATTTGAGGGTGAGTAATTTCCGACCAATGAATTTCTGGCTGATGAAATTCAGGGTTTTCATGCCCTCTTCCGTTAATAAGCTGCAATACGCCTATCGTTTCGTTTTCATGATTCATCATGGGAACGGTCAGAAACGAAGTCGATCGGTAACCTGTCTTGTGATCGAATGCCCGGGTTCCAGAGAAATCATAACCCTCGGCGGCATAAGCATCTGGAATGTTGATGGTTTTGCCATTCAATGCGGCATACGCCACCACCATATGGTGGTTGGGCTTGCCCGTTGCATCACGTAATTGTATGGAGGGGAAGGTGATGGCTCCGCCGGTAGTACCACCCAATGCGATGCCGAGGGTATCGTTGTGCACAATTTCAAAATTTAAAACTTGCCGTGTGGGATCCACCAAATACAGGGTCCCCGCATCCGAGTTGGTAATACGTTTTGCCGCAATCAAAATTATTTCCAGCAACCGATTGATGTCACGCTCGCTGGAAAGCGCAATCCCAATGGCATTTAATTCATCTAAGCGATGCAGCAAGGAAGTAGATTGCTCCATATTGATTCGTGGTTATGGCTGCTCTAAAAAATCAAAATTCCAGGCAAGACAAGATGCCAGCACAAAATGTTTACACCATATATGGTCGTTACCATGAGGAAACATTTTTTGTAAGCAGCGAAGTTTGTATTTTGGGAAGTGCCCATTACTTAATACACACCGCCCGCACTTGGTGTATATCAGTAGTCCCCATCAGAACCTTTTCAATGCCATCCTGTTTTAAGGTACGCATACCCTCATTCAAAGCAGTGGAAAATAATTCCGCCACGCGCGCGTGTTCCTGAATATGCTTTTTAACCAAATCTGATCCAACCATCAACTCATGTATACCTACGCGACCGCGATAACCGGTGTTGGAACAATTGTCGCAACCAACTGGATCATATAAAGTAAATTGCCCTTTTGCGTCTGCGAATAATTTCACCCATTCAGCATACAACGCCTTGTATGCTGCGCTTGGGTCTTGCTTCCAGATGGTAGTGTTCATAAGCTCTGCCGAATATTCGGTCAACAGGGATTTTATTTCCTCCTGTGTGGCAATATGCGGCTTCTTGCATTTTTTGCATAGCCGTTTTGCCAACCGCTGCGCCAGAATACCCAACAGCGCGTCCGCAAAGTTGAAAGGATCCATGCCCATATCCAGTAGTCGAATAATGGATTCTGGCGCGCTGTTAGTATGCAAAGTCGCAAATACCAGGTGACCGGTTAGTGACGCTTCAATACCAATAGACACAGTCTCCTTATCACGCATCTCACCGACCATGATGACATCAGGATCGCACCGTAAAAATGCTTTCATGATGACGGCGAAATCCATACCGGCCTTTTTATTGATTTGCACCTGTCGCAAACCTTTTTGAGTAATCTCAACCGGATCTTCTGCAGTCCATATTTTAGTGTCCGGCTTGTTGATATAACCCAGCACCGAATGCAAAGTGGTGGTCTTACCAGAACCAGTTGGGCCACAAACAAAAAACAAACCGTATGGCTTGCCGATAATCGATTTCAGCGTGGTCAGGTTATGCACCGACAAACCCAGATCATCCAATTTGATCGGCTCACCTGAAGCCAGAATACGCATAACCACATCTTCAACTCCGCCCTGTGATGGCACAGTGGCCACACGCAACTCAATATCCAATGGGCCATATTTTTTGAATTTAATCTTGCCATCCTGCGGCTTGCGTTTCTCTGAAATGTCCAGATCACACATGATTTTAAGCCGCGTCACCAGCGCACTACGGTAGGCTGCCGGGACTTCAATATATTTCAGCAACGAGCCGTCCTTACGCAAGCGAACCAAAGTGGGAGCTTTGCCGGGGGCAGGCTCAATATGTATATCCGAAGCACCCATATTGTAGGCATCCGTGATAATTTTATTGACCAGTTTAACCAGTTCATTATCACCCGCCGCACTTTCATCCTCGAAGGTTGAGCCAGCAAGCTCATCCTCGTCACCACCCAACGCTGTCAACAAATCACCTACCGAGGAACTATCCATTTCCGAGGTGGAGCCGCCACCGCCATAAAACAAGTCCAGCGTAGCCTTGAATTCGCGCAACAAACATACCCTGTAAAGCAGCCGGCTACGCGGAAAGATATTATTCACAACGCGCGAAGCCTTGATTCGCTCCGGGTCGGTGGTTAAAATAACCATACCTTCCGGCGTCTCCTCTATTGGCAACCAGAAACTACTTTCCACATAATCACGGCGCAAGTTTTTAAGGAGATCCGGCGGCTTGATTCTGTCCTGTTTAAATGGTTCATACGGCACACCAAAAAATCGGCTTAGCGATTTACCCAGTGCATC
>JBEBGP010000022.1:0-2511 GCA_040081045.1 Candidatus Nitrotoga sp. | reverse complement strand
GTGCTGTCGTAATTGGTGTAGCTTTTAGTCCAATCGCGCAAGCCGCCGTCTGCAGTTTTTACTTCCCACATCAAGCCGGTAACGTTGTCCCGCACGCAGCCGCCTGTAACACTGCTGAAGGGTGCTTGCGGGGTAGCTGAAACTTCACTTGATTCGATGCTCTCACCGTTGGCATTAACCGCCGTCACCACAAAATAATAGGTTGTGCCGTTGGTGAGATTGGAGTGAACAAACGGGTTACTCACACTGGGTGAGTGCATGTTGGTGGGTGTAGTTTTTACTATGTCCGGCAAGGTATTCATGTAAAGATTGTAAGAGACTGCTCTATCAGCCGCATTCCAGCGGATGGCCACCTGCCCGTCACCAGCGGTAGCGATGACTACGGTTGGGGGAAGAGGGACCGCCACGCCTGCACCCCCGCCCACGCCACACGATACCAGCATTATGCCAATAAATAACGCCGTTATGCTACGCCCAAATACGCGGGTGAATTTGATACGATTCACGTTTGCTTGTCTCCTTAGGAATGTGCTGTGCATTGTGTTCAATTTGCGCCAGATTGACACGAAGCGCTAAAAATCAGGCTTAAATTACGCTACCTGCGCGCCACAAATAGCGTACGCGCACTCTACTGCCTCCAAGTTTATCAAATATCAGCTTCTTCCAATATAAGATGATGGAATGAACGCTGATTGACAGCTGGATTTTCACTTCCATATTTTTGCTGCATTTAAAGGCATGCCGGCCTTTACAAACAGCTGCCTAAAGCACACTGAGCTTGGCATACTCCAGCGCCAACCACTTCGTGCCCGCTTGACGAAAATTGACCTGCACCCGCAGGTCCGCTCCGCTTCCTTCCATATTTACGATCACCCCTTCACCAAATTTGGCGTGTTGCACGGCTTGGCTGATATGCCAGGTCGATGTGCCAGCGGGGCGTGGGACGGGCATGGCAATAATTTCCGGCGACTTGAATGAAGTTGGTCGGCGATTATTTTGATAGGCAGATACTTCAACTCGAGGCGTTAACCAGTGCAGCAATTCCTCCGGTATCTCGCGCAAAAAACTGGACACCACACTGAAATTCACCTGCCCGTGCAACATGCGGCGTTGTGCAAAACTCAAATATAATCGACGGCGCGCACGGGTAATCGCCACATACATCAGGCGTCGTTCTTCTGCCAAGCCATCTTCAGCGTTGCGGCTATTTTGGTGCGGGAACAAACCTTCCTCCAGGCCGCCAATAAATACGCTGTGAAATTCCAAACCCTTGGCCGCATGTACAGTCATTAAATGCACCGCATCGGTGTTAGCATCGGCCTGCCGTTCGCCGGATTCCAGCGCGGCATGGTTCATGAATTCGGCAAGGCTGTCGTCTTCATTTTCATGCACAAATAAAGTTGCCGCATTTATCAGCTCGTTTAAATTATCCAGTCGTTCCTGTGCCTCTCGCTGTTTTGCATTGGCGGGCGAGGTGGCAATGCGTGTAATGCGACTCGCCTGTGGAACGACAGCTTCAGTCGCTTCCGCTTGATAATGCGCGATCAAACCGCTGTGTTGCAATACGTGGTCTATCACTTCGGGGAGCGGCAAGTCTCGTGTGGAATCGCGCAGCATTTCCATCAGTGCAACAAATCCGGCTATTCCTTTGCCTGGTTTGGATGTGTTGATGTTTGGTAAATCAGAGGGCAAGCTGTTCTCTGTTTCCATACCAGGCAGTTGCGTGGCATTTTTTACGGGGAGGCCACGCGTCGCCGCTTGCCACAAACTAATTTTATGTGCGCCGGCTGTTTCCTGAAGCTGCTCTATCGAGCGCGTACCGATACCGCGTACGGGAAAATTGATGATGCGTAACAAGGCCTGATCATCACCCGAATTTTGCATCAGCCGCAAATAAGCCAGTGCGTGTTTGATCTCTTGCCGTTCATAAAATCGCAACCCGCCATACACCCGATAAGAAACACCAGCCGACACCAGCGCATGTTCTATCACCCGCGATTGGGCGTTGGAACGGTAGAGCACCGCCATCTCGGTCAGATGCACGCCGTCGCGATTGAGATGACGGATTTCGTCCACAATAAATTTTGCCTCTTCCGCATCCGTCGGGGCTTCATACACGCGCAACGGCTCGCCTTTATTTGCTGCCGTCCACAAATTCTTGCCGAGGCGCGAGCGGTTATTTTTTATAAGCGCATTGGCGGCGGTCAAAATGTTGCCATGCGAACGATAATTCTGTTCCAGCTTGATCACATTTTTTATATGAAAATCGCGCGTGAGTTGCTGCATGTTACCGACGTTCGCGCCGCGAAAAGCATAGATCGATTGATCGTCATCGCCCACCGCAAACAGTGCATTGCGCTCGCCGGCCAATAATTTCAGCCACTGATATTGCAGCTTGTTGGTGTCCTGAAACTCATCCACCAGAATGTGCCGGAAGCGCGCCTGATAATGTTCGCGCAGCGACTGGTTGCGGGTTAGCAAAGTATGGCTGCGCAATAACAATTCACCAAA
>JBEBGP010000261.1:0-2511 GCA_040081045.1 Candidatus Nitrotoga sp. | reverse complement strand
ACTCAGGATTATATTGTTGATTTGAAGCCAGGCGAGTACTCAATCCGCCCCCGAATTATCGTCTCGTCGTTAAGTGAAATATGTCTTTTGTAAGAATTTGTTTCCTGAATCGACTGTAGTATAAAGCTCATAAATTATTTAATTAGCCAGGAGACACGATGCACGCCACACTTCCATTACTTCAGGCAACCAAATTTCCTGCCCTGCGGCGAAAAGCGTTGGAAATCTTACAAGTCAATCTGGGCTACAAATGCAACATGAGTTGCCAACATTGCCATGTTAATGCAGGACCGAATCGCACCGAAATGATGGATGCCGAAACGATGGCACTGATTCCGCAGGTGTTGGCGGCGCGCAATTTACATACCTTGGATTTAACGGGTGGCGCACCCGAGTTGCACGAGAATTTTCGTGAATTGGTGCGCAGTGCGCGTGCGCAGGATTGCAAGGTGATAGACCGTTGCAATCTAACCATTCTGTACGAGCAGGGGCAGGAAGATTTAGCGGAATTCCTTGCCGAACAGCAAGTAGAAATTGTGGCTTCGCTGCCGTGCTATTCGCTGGAAAATGTGGACAAGCAGCGCGGCAAGGGCACATTCGACAAAAGCATCCTCGCGTTGCAAAAACTCAATCAACTGGGCTATGGGCTGCCCGATAGTGGGTTGGTGCTGAATCTGGTGTACAACCCACAGGGCGCGTCGTTACCGCCCAATCAATCCGCACTCGAAGTCGATTACAAGCGCGAATTGTTCGAGCATTTCGGCATCCACTTCAATCACCTGTTCGCCATCGCCAATATGCCGATACAACGCTTCGGCTCGATGCTCATCTCGAAAGGTCAATTCAACAATTACATGTGCCTGCTGCATGAGAATTTTGCCGCCGCCAATCTGGACACCGTGATGTGCCGCAATCTGGTTAGCGTGGATTGGCAAGGCTTCCTTTACGACTGCGATTTTAATCAGCAACTCGGATTAGGTTTGTCGGGTATGGGACGACCGCATTTGCGTGATTTGTTGCAACAAGATTTGTTAGGTCATGCCATTCGCGTAGCCGACCATTGCTACGGCTGCACCGCAGGCCAAGGCAGTAGTTGTGGTGGCGCGATTGTCAGCACGCTAATCACGCCTTTTCATCAAGCCAATCAGGATGCAGCATGAAAAAAATTTCCCTCGTCATTGTGATTCTATTGTTGGTGTCGATATTTTTTGCATTCAATCTGGATCGTTATCTGACCCTGCACTCACTGCAACAAAGCCAGCACGATTTTGCACAGATGACTGCGCAGTCGCCGTGGCTGATGCTAGGCGCGTTCTTTGTCTTGTATGTGATTGCCACTGCGCTGTCTCTCCCAGGAGCGATCATCTTGACGCTGGCGGCAGGTGCCTTGTTCGGTCTGGCTATGGGCACGTTGCTGGTGTCGTTTGCCTCGACCATCGGCGCAACGCTGGCGTTCCTCGCCTCACGCTTTGTATTGCGCGACAGTGTGCAGCAGCGTTTTGGTAATAAGCTAAAAGCCATTAACGACGGTATCGCCAAAGACGGTGCGCTGTATTTGTTCACTTTGCGCCTCGTACCATTGTTTCCCTTCTTTCTCATCAATCTGCTGATGGGATTGACTCAGATAAAGATACGCACTTTTTATTGGGTGAGTCAGGTGGGCATGTTGGCGGGTACGCTGGTATTCGTGAATGCGGGCACACAGTTGGCGCAGTTGCAAAGCCTGTCCGGCATCCTTTCACCTAAATTACTGTTTTCTTTTGTCTTGTTAGGAGTGTTTCCCATGATCGCCAAAAAAATCACGACTTGGCTGCAACGCCGCCGCGTCTATGCCAAGTGGCAACGTTCTGCTAAATTTGACCGCAATCTGATTGTCATTGGTGGCGGTGCGGCGGGCTTGGTGTCGGCGTATATCGCGGCGGCGGTGAAAGCCAAAGTGACGCTGATTGAAACGCACAAGATGGGCGGCGACTGCCTCAACTACGGTTGTGTGCCGAGCAAGGCACTCATCAAGAGTGCGAAGCTGGCAAATCAAATGCGCCACGGCGAATATTACGGTTTAAGTGCAACGCAACCTGAATTCAGTTTCCGCCAAGTAATGGCGCGCGTGCATCGCGTGATTGCGGATGTCGCGCCGCACGACAGCGTGGAACGCTATACAAGTTTAGGCGTGGAAGTGTTGCAAGGCTATGCGCGCATCACCGACCCGTGGACGGTTGAAATTAAATTGCACGACGGCACAACGCAAAAACTCACCACGCGTAGTATCGTCATCGCCACTGGCGCGCAACCCTTCGTGCCACCTTTGCCAGGATTAAGTGAGGTGGGTTTTGTTACCAGCGACACACTGTGGTCAACTTTTGCAGAAATGGATGCTGCACCGAAGCAGTTGGTGGTGTTGGGGGGCGGGCCAATTGGATGTGAACTGGCGCAGAGTTTTGCGCGGCTGGGTTCTGGCGTGACTCAAATTGAAATGGCAGCGCGCATTATGATCCGCGAAGACCTTGAAGT
>JBEBGP010000360.1:0-2515 GCA_040081045.1 Candidatus Nitrotoga sp. | reverse complement strand
GCGCGATAAGCGCTGTGCGCGGTGTAATAAATGGCAAGTGCGCCGCCCAGGCTCTGCCCGAAGATAATAATTTTATTGGGATCGGCATTTTTATGTGCGAGCAGATGTCGCATTGCGGCATCAATATCGAGTTGCATTCCAGCCAGCGCAGGCTTGCCTTTGGACTCGCCATAGCCACGGTAATCGAGAGCCAATACATTAAAACCTTCCAGCGACAGCCATGCGACGCTGCGAAAATGCGTGCTGATATTCTCGGCGTTACCATGCAGAAATAGTATGGTGGCTTTCGCCTCCGGCTTGATTTTGGGCTGGGGGGAATTATTTTGGGCGGGCAAAAACCATGCGTTCAATAAGGTGCCGTCCGCCGCCTTGATTTTTTCTGTCTGATATGTGAGGCCAAATTTATCCGGTGTATCAACCAATATCCGGTGCGGGTGAAAAAATAAATTCGTGCAACCTGACAGCAGTGCGGTGAGCAGGAGTAATTTTAGGGCGCGCATGGTGATGCCCATCATTAAAAGTAAAGCAATAGCGACAGCAAACTCGCATTGCTACTGCGCTTAAATTCGCGTTGATGTATCACATCCAGGCGTACGGCAGTATTTGTGCTTAATGCAAGGCGTTGTTCCAGGCCCAGTGTTTGTGCTGTATCGCGCTGCCCCAGGAGATACCGGGTGTTGCGTAAATAACCGTGCATACGCCAACGCGGTGTTAAATCAAACAGCCCGCCCATGACCGCCCCTGCCCCCAGCGCGTAGCCTTTTTCAAGCGCGTGACTGTGTCGCGAGCTGCCATCCAACAGGGCATACCACAATGTCGTGTCCTGCTCGTTTGACCAGGCTCTTCCGATGCCACCATCCAGCGCAAACGCCAGCGGTTCATCGCCACTGGCGGCGCGAACCCGTTGCCAGCCCGCTATAATTTTCCATGACACGGGTTGAAAAAAATCATTGCGCGGAGCCAGCGATAAAATGCCAACAGGTGTAAATTTTTCGACCCGCGTTGTGCCGGAGTCATAATGGCGCAGTGCCAGGCTGAAAGATTCAACCTGTGCGCCGCGCGCATATCCGTCATCGGCATCCATGATGTCATGATAGGTGGCGCGCACTTTCAATTCCTGGAATGCTTGTCCATCCCTGCGTCCCGTTCCGAGGGCAATACGCGATGAGCCGTGTCCGCGTTCCGGACGTGTTTTCGGAGTGGGGATGTCGGGTGTCTGCGCGGCAACATCCAGGCGGCTGCGTGCAGTGAGCAATTCGTGTGTCAGCCCGGCAGGGTCGGCCACATCATTTTTGCCGAGGGCGCGCCGGTAGCCGACGTAATCCTGGCTGGCTTCGAGTACTGCCGCTACACGGTTAGCGGGCAGCTTGTCCAGTGTCGGTTCATCTGCTGCGATGCGTTTGATACTTATATCTTTCACCAAATTGCGCTCAGTTTCATTTAATTGTAGCAACCTGTGGCGCAAGACGGTGGCATTGGCCGGGCGAAATACAACTTGTTTGACCATATCCGGCTGCCTGGCGATTGCACCCACCGTGTCAGCGGGAATCGCCCACCAACGAAATTCGCCGGTTAAATCCAATTCCGGGCGCGCAACCTGAAGCAAACCCAGCAAATGATAAGAGCAATTTTCATCGAAGAAAAAATATTGGAAGTGATGCGTCCCCAGTTCCCAGGCGTGCCTCAAAACACGGTCAATTTCTTCGGCATTGAGATTGAGCTGGTATTCCCACAGATCGCGATTCTCCAGCGCACTGTATTCACGCACCTTGAGGTAATAAGGCATGTTTGAAAACATGCCGGGATAACCGCCGAACAGGCCATTCACCGCAAAGGCGAGTCCGTTGCTTTCATCCGTGTTGGCCGCGAAGGTAATGGCGTAGGCCAACAATCTGGTCTGCTCATTCTGGTCTTTGGCATCCACCCTGATCAGCGGGTGGCCATACATTGAAGAGGGGCTGTTGATGTAGGCCGAGGCAAAAATCAGCGTCAGGCTGCCCGGGTTTAACGCGGCATGCCACTGTTGGTAACGCGTGCAGTCCCGGCGCGGCAAGCGTTGCGGATCGAAATCGAGCTGCTCATTTAGCCACGCATAGCGCGCCACAAAAGCGCACTGCGGATTTTGCCGTGCATTACTTTCTGCTATGTCCGAATAAAAACTTGCCAGCGTCGCTTCGAGTTCTGCTTGGGGGTTATTTTTGCCGTCAGGTGCGTTGTAAAACGGGGGGCTATCGACCAAGCCGTGCACACCCGGGGCAATAAGATTGGGGACATAATGTCCCAACTTCAGCCATTCCTGCCGTTCAGAAAGTTTGAGTTGCCGTGATTTTTCGATCAACCCCGTTAAGTAGCCATGATCTGTTGCACTGAATGCGTGATGGGGTAGCAGCCATAGCATCGCCAATATGATGAGGCATAATTCCAATTCCATTTTATCAGTGCTACTGTGTTGGCTTCCGCGCTCGCTCCTAGCCGTACTACCCGTACTGTCTTCGTCGCTCGCTTGTCGCCGCCT
>JBEBGP010000304.1:0-9675 GCA_040081045.1 Candidatus Nitrotoga sp. | reverse complement strand
TTCCATTTTCTGCTTCGCATACAGTTTCCGACAGTCGCACCAGCAGTTCGGCCTTGACACCCAACATAAACTTTACTAGCAAAAGTACCGATGTGCGGCAAAATTATCGTCCTCTAAGCGGCTTATCGGATACGCTTGCTCACTACAATCGTAGTAATTCAACTATTCTTCCAATCAATTCACAGGTGGGTCGTGAGAGCGTTGGCAAACGTTATAATTTACAGCACGAGCAGCGCTTGACCGATAATGCCACTCGCTTCAGTTTGGGCTATGATTATAACAACTTAAATATAGCCGCTTCTGGGGACAATTTAGTTATAGCTAGGCAGGCAAACGTAAGCAGCCAGTTCCTTGGTGATCAGACGATAAGTGCAGCAGTGCGCCGCAATGACAGCAAGTTTGATGTAAATAATACGAATTTGCGGTCACATGGCGGCACGCTGAGTCATACATATCGCGCCAGTTCACTGTTTTCCCTGAACACACAGGCTATGTATGACAAAACAAAGTCCACGGCTTTAATCGATATTGACAATCGTTTTTTGCAGGCTACTGCCACCGCCTTTTGGCAGCCGGATGCAGACCTTCCTTTGTTTTTGTCGGCTGGAGGGAATTACTTCGATGCAACGCTGGAAACTTTAAATCCAGCCATAGTTGCTAATCCTCGTACCGAATTAGTATCGAAGAGCCGATCCGGCAATTTTAATGCCAACTATAATGCCAGCCCCAATGCGAGTTACTCGCTGGCGGGGGCGTACGCGAGCACTCGTGCCGGCCTAACTGAGAATCAGGCGCGGTCAGGTAGCGGCGGTGCGAATTATCGATCAGATATGCGGCAGTTTGACATTGGATCCTACAGTTGGAATGCGAATGCGGCAGCGGTGGTCACCTCCCATACGACACAGCCCTCAAGCCGCAGCTTGAGCGGTGGATTGGGTCATTCGCTGAACGCGCCCAAAACACTGCAGGGCGGATCCTCACTTGATCTCAGCGCGGCGCAATCGATGTTGGTTCGGGATAGTCGTTTAAACGGTCTTAGCACTTCACTTTCCAATACTGCCAGCGCCTCATGGCGTCCAGTGGCAGGCGAAACAACTTCGGGGTCGGTTTCGCTTGCACTGGCAGATATTCGTATTACGGGCGGTGACAATCGTAATCAATACCAGACTGTTACTTTGGGCGTAGATGGCCTTAAGCGGTCTTCAGTTAATTCCAGTGCCTCTGCTGTGGCGACTTTGCAATGGGCCAGCAACGGTCAAGGTCAAATCACTAAAACTGCTAATCTCAGTCTGGCATACCAGCACGCCCGTGCGCTTGATGTGCAGGGGTTGAGATATTCGTTAACGCTTAGCACACTGTATTTAAATTTTGAAAATACAGTAACCCAAATTGATCAATTAAATCGGCGTTCCGGGTCAACACTGGATCAGTCGTTGGATTACAATATTGGTCGTGCTTTTTTGCGGCTGAATGGAACAATTTCCAGATTTACCAATTTTAAGAGTGATTCGATTTTTGTGCTGGTTGGCAGAAATTTTGGTTCAATTTAGCGTAAGGCGAAATACGCTGGTGTGGCAATATAATTGTTCGGAAATGCATGAAAGTATCGCTCGGTCGCACGTGCTGGAGTCTTTGGTAATTAAACTTGAATCTTTGGTAACTTAAAAATAGGCGCAACATGGGAACATATTTCGCTTTAAAAAAATTTATGCGCTTCGAAAAAATTGCCGTATTTGCGATCGGTATGCTTGTTATGGTCACAAATGCGACCGCACAAACCGCTGCCACCTCTCCAATAACACAAGGTCCAATTCCGAGTCAGTTAAATCAGCTGAACGAAACAAAGGAGTTGAATGAAATACGGGCAGAGGCTCGAAAGGTTGCGCGGACAGCAATCTTGGCGCAACAGGATGCCATCCTCAAGGCTTTGGCGAAGGCGCAGGCAGAAGCAAACAAAAAAATTCCGTTTAATCGTAACTTAAGCGGGAAATAAGGCGGGCTTGCGAAGCGGGCTGTTAACAAACACTCGCGTACTTGAAAAATAATATACGTTTTTTGAAAGTAGCTTATGAAGCAATTTGAAATCCAGATAAAGTCAATGATCAGCATTTTGCTGGTATTGGGGTTGGGGGCGTGTGCCAAGGTGTCTGTAACGCCGGCTGGTGTTGTTCAAGTTACCCCCAAAGTCATGACAATAGAGGAAAAATGGCCATTATTGAAGGATGATGGGTTTCATGATTCCACCAACAAATTATTGGAAAAGAAGCAGCAGCCTCGCGAGGTGCTTTCGACTTTGCCATCTAATGATTATGGCAATCACGTCAACTGGGTTACAGCACGGGTTAAGGGATTAATTAATCCGCGTCGCAGCTTGGAAGCCGCTTCCGATCAAATAGAGGTGGAGGTGCCAGTTATGGATTTGGACATCTATCTCAATTTGTGGGGGAGCCAACCGATAGTGCGTTTCCCGCATTTGGCACATGAGCAGTGGTTGCATTGTGAAAATTGCCATGAAATGCCTGTCGTTGAAGAGAAAATTTTTATCCCGCAAGAGGGTTCAAACAACATCCGTATGGAGGGCATTTTAAGCGGTGAAAAATGCGGTATATGCCATAGTGCGGTGGCTTTTCCTGTATCCAACTGCTACCGGTGTCACAGTGTGGATCGTAACAGCATAGACGGTGTCAAAGCGCGTGAGCGCGCCAGGCTAAAGGGCAGAAAACCGAATTTCTTTTCTGATGGTCGTGCGCCGCAGTCCCATGTTGTGCCAGCAGCACATGGTCTGCCAGCACCAGCATCGGCAGCACCAGCAGCACGTTAATTCAGCAGGGGGGTGTTTAGCAAACGGATGTGGCAATTTTAAATGTTGGTGAAAGTGTTGGATTAAAATAAACTGTTTGAGATTGGCTGGTTAAGTATATGAATAGTAGATCTGATTTTTCTATAAAAATAAGCGAGTTTATTGGTCATGTTGTCAAGAAAACCAGTAACTTGGACTTGGTAAGAGCTCGTGCATAAAGCGGCTACTACCTATAGGGTCAATAATGGCATAGCGAAGTCGAGGCTTTCTTTTTGGAAATACGGTTGCGGGACGGTGGCTGACAATGAAACGGCGGCGGGTAATGGCGATAACTAAAATGAGCGATGTCGATGAAATTTGCCGCTTGGCGGTGCAGGGGAGTTTATGAGAGCAATCATTAAACAATCGTTGATTGTGCTGACGTTATGCCTGACCTTTATTACAACAGGGGCGCAGGGCGAATACGCTGATGTGACCATGAACAACAAGGCGGAAAAAGGAGGTATGCGTCCGGTTATTTTCCCCCACTGGATGCATCGCATACGTTTCACCTGCAATGTCTGCCACCGCCCGGGCGGTTTTGTCATGCGTGCCGGATACAACAATGTTACCATGGAAGGCATCGCCAAAGGGGAGTTCTGCGGCATGTGTCATAACGGCAAAATCGCTTGGGCACCAGACCGTTGTGAGATGTGCCATTCCGGTAAACCCGGATTGGTCACCGGTGTACAGCGTGGTGAGCAAACTCGCGGGCCTGCAGAGAGATAGCCTGTTGTTAAGGTAAACAACCATGCTGCGCAACTTTAATTGGATAACATTGCTGCTAGCAGCCTCGCTTCTCGGTTGCGCGAGTAATAAAAACTCGGCGGTGCTGTCTGCCAGCGCCTCTTCTGCAGTCACGAGGCAGATGAATGATTTATTGCTGCCTCACCAGACTATAACCGGTGGGCAGTTGGCGGCGGCTGTTGATGCGAATGGTTTTCCATTGCCGGGATCATTGGGTGGTTTTGCGCAGCTGGTTTTTCCTGTCGCATTGGCAGCGCGCAATACGGATTTATATATTGCCGACAGCGGTTCCCGTAGAATATATAAATTTGACTTAATTACTCAGATATTAGGCGTAGTGCCTGATGAAGTTGCCGCGCCATGGACGCAGATTCAAGTTGGTGCGGATCGTTCATTATTTGTTCTGGACAAGGTTCGTGCAATTATTCGGGTGCATTCCCCGGGGCAGTCGGTGCGTGTCATCGGCGATCCTTCCATTACCGGCAGTCTGGATGGGTTTGTTGTAGGCAGTCCGGATGGCCGTGTTGTGGCAACAGACAGGCTGAGCCAGCGTTTGATTATGTTCAGTCCTTTGGGCAGTTTAAACGGTTTGAGCCCGCCGGGCTGGCCGCTACACTCTCCGGCAGATAAAAATTTTAGCGCATTAGGGTCGTTGGCCAGTATGGGGCAAAATTTATATGCAATCGACAGTCTTTGTCGTTGCGTGATTCAATTTGACGACACAGGTCGCGTGAATGCGCGCATTGGGCAGGGTGAATTGTCGCAGCCGCGGGTTCTGGCAGCGGATCAATCCGGTCATCTGTTCGTAGCGGATGCCGTTGATCGCACTTTAAAAGTATTTCTGCATGGCAAATTACTTACCCGCTATACCGTGCACGCGTTGCGAGCAAACGAAATCAGCGCACTGGCAGTTGACGGGAGCATGCTTTACCTGGCTGATGGGGCGGGGTCGCGGGTACTGACATTTCGCATACAAACACCAATGAATACGAATTCCGGATTTAAACAGTGAGTCAATTTTATAGTCGTGTTTTTGCTTGGCGGGGCATCTTTTTAGTCTTGGTCTTATTATCGGGCTGTTCATCCAGCAAGGTACCGGATGTGTTGGATTTTGGCACGGGGCCTGGTGTATCCAGTGAAGGTAAGCGCGAAGTAAGGGATGTAGTTTGGCCACCAACTGACAGTGGAGAAATATCCCGCTTTAAATATGCTGGCGAACTATATGGCGAAGAAAATTTTCGCCCTGCTTATCAAGCCAATCGCTCAATTGCCCAGCACATTATGGCTGGGTTGCGCTGGCTGGTTGGGCTGACTGTGGGTGAATCCACCCCCATCACCTTGCAGCGTCCCCAGGCGGGAGTGGTGGATGCCGAAGGCCGCAGAATTTTAGTCACAGATGTGAGTCGTCAAGCAGTGTATGTGTTTGATCAGGTTGCCGGGCGATTAGACATCTGGAATAATGCCGCGGGGCAGCAGTCTTTTGTTACGCCCACTGGCATTGTCATGGGAATGGCAAAAGATGTTTATGTGGCTGATGCAGACCTGGCTTATGTCACGCAACTAAATTTGCACGGGGAGAGTGTGGCTGTCATAGGTGAGGGGCAGCTGGTTCGCCCCACTGGGCTGGCATTTGATCGGGTCAAACAACTTCTTTATGTGGCAGATACTCACGATCACAACATAAAGGTGTTTGATGTTTCCCCCAATAATGTCAGCGGTGCGGGTGAAAAAAAGAGCGGTATCCTGCTGCGTACAATTGGACGTAAAGGTGAAAAGCCGGGCGAATTTAATTCACCCACCTATATGGCCTTGGACAAGGGCGAATTATTTGTAACAGATACTTTGAATGCGCGGGTGCAGGTGCTGGATGCCGAAACCGGAGTTGCCAAGCGGGTTATAGGCAAGCGCGGTAACAATGTGGGCGACTTGGTTCGACCCAAAGGTGTGGCGGTCGATAGCGATGGCAATGTTTACGTGGTGGAGTCGTATCACGATTTCCTGCTGGTATTTAATCGGGAGGGCGAATTCCTGATACCCATAGGCGGAACAGGGGAGGGGATTGGGCAATTTTACCTTCCTGCCAGTGTGTGGCTGGATAGCAACGACCAGGTGTTTGTGGCGGACATGTTTAATGGGCGTGTGTCACTGCTGCAGTATTTAAAAGTACCGGGAATGCAAAAATCATTGCCTGACAGTACGGTCAGTGCTCAGCCAATTGCTGATACACCGCAGAATGATTTGCCCGTGCGGGCCAATTAAATTGCGCGTGGCCAAATCAGGTTGACCAATGTCCGGTTGATTGCACGAGTCATCACTTTGAAAAGGCGCGTCAAAAATGGACACGGATAGGATTAAAATTAGCCGGCATTTTTATGGGAAATGCTCGATTTGTGAAATGATCAAACCAGCTTGCATAAAAGTTGCTTAACATAAAAATTGCTTAATTAGGCTTTGAAGCCTCAAGCGCTTGAATCCATCGGGAAGCATTGTTGCCATCGGGAAGCATTGTTGAAAGTCTGGAACTTTAAAATATACAGGTTAGAAATTTAAGCAGGAGAAGTAAATGAGCCAAAGAAAACATTATTCTGCAATAAATTATGGATTGCCGCTGATTGCGGGATTTATAATTTATGCTGTCCTGACCACAACCGAAGCGCTGGCGGCCAAAACTGCAGACATACGCGGGACCAAGCATAATTTTTCTTCTACTCCAGCGGGAACGCCCACTCCCACTGGCACAGTGCTTGATCGCGGTATCCCAAACTCCGGGGCAACCCGACCCGACGGCTCTTTGGAGGGGGGCGGCTCGCGTGCTTCGGACGTGCAGGATTCCGTGCGCCAGACTGAAGCCGCAACGCAGATTTGTGTTTTTTGCCACAACCCGCACGGCGCGACTATGGATGGCAATAACCCGGCGGGTCCGATATGGAATCGCAAGCTGTCGAGTGCGACTTACCAGACCTATACTTCAAAATCCATGGACTCCGTAGTTATATTGGGCCAGCCGCAACTGGAACAACCGGGGGGCAGTTCCAAGCTATGCCTGTCCTGTCATGATGGCACGTTGGCCATCGGTAATGTCAATGTTGCCAATGGTATATCGGAACGCAATGGTCAGCCCGGACAAAACATAGCACTGAATATTGATGGTGTGCGGAGGACGGATGACAGCTTTATGCGTGAAGGCGCGGGCGCGACCACCGGCTTTACCCGCAGGCTGGGTACAGATTTAACCAATGACCATCCCATTTCCATCAACTTTAATAATGCCCAGGCTCTGCGGGATGGCGAATTGCGTCCATTAACGGCGGATGCCAACCAGCGCTGGCCCGACAATGCGACCCCTGTGGTAGGCGTGCGCACGCCCACATCCCATCCCAAAATCAAACTTGAAACCCCGCCCGGCGGCGGTCCGCAGTCGGCGCAAGTGCAGTGTGCCACGTGTCATGATCCCCATTTGCGGGAAAGTGATCCCAATTTGGGAAATCAAAAATTCCTGCGCTTGAATCGCTTTCAAGAGGCGCCACCTTCGGCACAATTTAATCAAACCAATGACATTATCTGTCTGGCGTGCCATGACAGAAATCTGGAAGGGCAGGCTAATCTGGCGGGTCCATGGTCATTCTCTTCACACGCCAAGGCGCAATCAGCCACTTCAGTCTACAAACCGAGCGCAAGCATGCCCGCTATTGCCCTGCGCGAGTTTCCGGAAAACTTGCCGATTTGGAGAGCAGCCTGTTTGAATTGCCATGACACGCATACTGTACAAGGCAGTCGCAGGATACTGCGTGAAGGGGTGGACACCCAGGTTGCTCCCGGTCAACCCAAAACCGGAGGCAATCCAGCCATCGAAGAAACCTGCTTTACCTGTCACAGCAACGCTACCACCAGCGTAGTGAGCAATCCTACACGTCCGCCACCCGATATTAAAACAGACTTCACCACGTTAAACCGACGCATGCCCGTTACCACGGCAGTACAAGGTTTGCAGGATCTTGGCGGGAATGGCATAGTAGAGGTGCACAACATCAGCGGTCAAATTACTGACTTGGAGCCAAATTGTAGCAGTCCCACCAACAAGTGCGGCTCAGATTTTGTCGAGCAGCGTGCCAATCTTGGGCGCAACCCGGCGGGTGATGCTGGTCCCAACCCGAATCTTGCCAACCGGCATGTTGAGTGTACCGACTGCCACAACCCTCATCGGGTCGTGCCATTCCGTAACTTTCTGGGCAATCCGCTTGGATCGCTCTCCGGTGATGCTGATGCGTCTGGAACCCATCCTCATTATAATGCCACCAATGTGCCGGCGGGCGAAGCCAATGCGGGAGCCCCCTTTATTCACACCAACATCGCCTCCGGCCCGCTGCGTGGCATCTACGGGGTAGAGCCGGTGTATACCAGTGCCACATTTGGCAACATTGGCATACCTACCGACTTTATAGTGAAGCGCGGCGATCCCGGGACGAGTAGCTCGACCTTGGTGACGGAGCCCTATCTGACGCGCGAGTATCAGATCTGCTTAAAGTGCCACTCTAATTTTGGTTTTTCCGATAGCGATTTGCCTTCGACTTTAGGTAATAAACCTAATTTGAGGATAACAAACCCGGCAGGTCAGGGAACGACACCCTCTGGCACCAATGGCCTGTTGCAATACACCAACATTGCCAAGGAAATTCAAGCACCGAGTGGGCATACAGGCGGCGGTACCCAGCCGCTGGATTCCGGGGCGTTTGCCGGCACCTCGCCACAGGGGAATGTGGTTAATTTTCAAACCAACAACCGGCGCGGTTGGCATCCTGTTATCGGCGCAACCGGGCGCACGCCTAACCAACGTGGGGCGGGAGTAGGGGGCGTGAATGGGGATTTAACGCCCAACATTTGGAATCTGCCCTGGAGCAATGGCATCGGCATACAGACCATGTATTGCACGGACTGTCATGGTTCCAGCACCCCCCTTAGATCAGTTATTCCAGTGGGCGGCGAACCCAACGGGTCTTCCAGTACATCAGGTATCAACCCATGGGGTCCGCATGGTTCCAATCATAATTTCCTGCTCAAAGGCGCGTGGGACAGGTGTACAGGAACAGAAACCGCGAATGGTGGAGGCCCGCTGGCAAACTGCTTGACCGACAGTGATGGATTGAACGGTGGACCCATCACTGGTCCGAATTACCCGGATGGTAATCGGATCACCACCCAGAATGATATATGCTTTAAATGTCATGACTATGACAATTACGCTACACCTAATCCACCTGTCCTAAAAATAAGCGGATTTTCGGGTCCTAACGCAGGTGTTGGAGACCCTAGAAGAGAAAATCTGCATGTGTTTCATGCTAGCGTGGTAGGTGCAATGCGCTGTACCTGGTGTCACGTCGCCGTGCCGCATGGCTGGAAAAATAAGGTGCTATTGGCCAACCTGAATGACGTGGGACCGGAGGCGCTCTGCCGGCTGGAGGAAATCGCTGATGGTATTAACTGCATTGTTGGGCAACCCATTCCTGCGGGCACCCAGGTGCGGGCAGCGAATTTGCCCAACCCCACCATAGGAAGTCCGACCGCTGTGCCTGGACTAGGCCCGGCCAATTATTGGGCAGCACGCGGCTATACCAATCCGCCATACTATTTGAATGCGCGCCTTAAAGTCCGCACTTTCGCCAACAGCGGAACCTGGGTGCCAGACAGCTGCGGTAATGCAGGACCACCGGGTGATGCCGCTAGCCCCAGTGGCATACCCTGGATGATGAACAGCGACGAAAACTGTGGTGGATCGTTGTAACGCTCAGTATTGATCAGGACACTCTCTTTGGCGGACAAGGGGAGTGTTGGGTTTATCCCATTGGATATTCTGTCTAAAAGCGTTCCTACGGGAACGCTTTTGGTGTCTGCTTGTCTGAAAACGAGTTTCGTTTGAAAATACGTTCCACAGAATTTCATTTTGTCTAATATTCCATCTGGCATCCCATCTCCGGGCGCTCCCACGCATAGCAGCAATGTTGCCCTGCGAATTTTACGGGCACTGGCCTCACTCAAATTAACTTTGGTACTCATCATTCTGTTGCTGGTTGGTGTGTTGATTATTTATTACA
>JBEBGP010000047.1:0-9688 GCA_040081045.1 Candidatus Nitrotoga sp. | reverse complement strand
AACTGTAGATCACAAAGGGTACGGCTGTGATACAAAAGTACCTCATAACGTGACAGGCATGATAGGCGTGATGAACGGGGCACATGGCGATCTCCAATCGGGTCTGCCTAGACAAGTGACGTATATTCACGAACCAATGCGTCTTCAACTCTTTGTGGAAGTGAACCCAGGCATTGCGGTCGAAATTTACAAGCGCCAACCCGCTATTCAACAGTTACTGAACAAAGAGTGGGTGCTGTTAACAGTTATTGATCCAGATACCGGCGATTTCATTCAATTCTTCCCGAATGGTGTGGGTTTCGCCAAGTGGGAAAAGCCATTCACGCCATTACCCGTGGTTAATGAGTCATTTGAATGGTACAAAGGCAAGTATCAGAAATACCTGCCCCCGTGTTTTATTAAAGAACCAACAGCACGTTGGGATCAAAGAGGGAGAGCATAATGGACTATAACTTGATAGTAATGCTGATCGTCGCGTTGCCCTTGTTGGCAACGGTTATAAACGGACTGAATCTATTAGCGGGTGATAAGTTCCATTACAAGACGGTACAAAATATTACCGTCAACGCAATTTTGCTGTCTTTTATCGGTTCAGTGTGGGTTTTCATGCAGGTATTGGACGACCCGACACCAAAACAGGTTCACGTGTACTCGTGGCTGGCGAGCGGAGATGTCAAAATCAATATCGGTTTCATGATTGATACGTTATCCGCAATCATGATGCTGGTAGTGACCGGTTTCAGCTTTCTGGTTGCTCGCTTCTCTGTTAATTACATGCATGGCGATTATAGTTTTACCCGTTACTTTACCGCGTTGGCATTGTTTGTTTATGCCATGTTGATATTGGTTATGGGCAATAATTTTGTCATGTTGTTTATAGGTTGGGAAACCGTCGGGGTATGTTCATATCTATTGATCGGCCATTACTATCAGCGTATTTCTGCATCGCGTGCCGGCACTAAAGCATTCTTGATGAACCGCGTGGGTGATGCCGGATTTTTGATGGGTCTCTTCATTATGGTCACCTATTTTGGTAGCGTTGATTACGCTGAGGTTCTCTCAAAAGCACCCGGCATGGATAGCGGTGTAGCAACAGCGATTGGATTATGTCTGTTGCTTGGGGCGATCGGTAAATCAGCCCAGTTACCATTGGGCACGTGGTTATCCAAAGCGATGGAAGGCCCAACGCCTTCCAGTGCGCTGATTCATGCTGCAACCATGGTGACGGCAGGCATATACATGATAGTTCGCAGTCATGCCATATATGACATGGCACCGAATGCATTGCTGGTAATAGCGATTGTAGGCGCTTTGACTGCTGTATATGGCGGACTCGTTGGCCTGGTTGTTACAGATATTAAAGGGATACTTGCTTTTTCTACCACCACTCAACTTGGATTAATGTTTCTTGCCTGCGGTTTGGGTGCCTATGCTGTTGCCATATTTCACCTGGTAGCACATGCGTTTCTAAAGAGCTTTTTATTCCTGACTGCTCCATCAATACTTCAGCACATGCACGGTGCTGGGGATCCCTCTGAAAAAGACACGGAAGGCTCTCCTGCCCCGGTATTTCGACTCATTCTGGTGGGCACGGTAGCGCTGGCGTTAGTGCCGTTTCTGGCGGGTTGGTGGACTACAGATTTGACCATAGGTCATGGAAATTTACAGAATTTCATCTTGGCTGCGGTAGGCGTGATGGCTGTATTTGCGACTATTTACTATTCGAAAAAAATGATGGCGCATTCGTTTGCTGAACATGGTGCGGCTGCTGAGCATAGCCATGCAGGTCATAATCATGACGATGATGGTCACGGGCACGGGCACGGGCATAGTCATGGGCATGAGCCCGTTCATCGTGCCGCGCCGGGAAGTGGAATGCTTGGGCCTGTCATTACATTGGCGATTCTGGCCGTGCTGGGGTTGGCTTTTGGATTGTTGCCGGGTGGCATAGACAGCACCTGGTTCAATCAATTCATGTCTCCCGTGGTATCTGTTCAGGATAGCCAGCCAGGTGGCAATCCAGTATTGGCATATATGCTGTTTGGTTCAATCGCGCTGTTATTGATGGCGTCATGGTTTACTTCTTTGTATATGGATCGCTTTAAGCCTGAGCTTTCCGGTGTGTTGATAAAACTTCGCTGGGCGTATGCACTGGTAGTTAACCGTTTCTATCTGGATGAGATTTATGATGCACTTTTTGTGCGTTCGGCAAAACGTTTAGGAGTGTTCCTTGATCGTTTTGACAGTAAAGTAATTGATCGCATTGTAGGAACACCGCTTGATGCCACTCGTGTAAGTTCTGCATTGTCCACATGGGAGCAGCGTTATTTGAGTGCTCGTGGTGGAAGTGCGGGTGTCAATGCGCAGGCTACAGGTTGGGCAGAGAAAGGGGGGATTTCTCCTGCAGCCGAAGCTGCCTGGACTGAAAAAAATATTGTGGATCAGAGCTCCGGTGTTGCTGGCTGGGTAACTGAAAACGCTGCGTACGAGACCGCTTGGGTAGAAAAGCACATTATCGGGAAAAGTTCGGGAATTATCGGTTCGATAACCGATGTTTTGGCCGCCCTCTCAGCTTGGTTGGAGCATCATTTGTTTGGCGAAGGGGTCAACGTAGGTATTCCGTATACAAGCAATATATTTGCCCGTGGCTTGCTGCGTATTGAGGCCTTTATCAGCAAGCCAGCCATTGCTGTTATTTTGGGCATTCTCTTTGCTGTTCTGATTTATGGGGTACTGAAATGACAATGAATCACATAACCGAAATTTTTGCGTCCAGTCAAGTAGGGTTCCCTATTCTCAGCGTGCTGATATGGTTGCCAGTTGCAACCATGATTCTATTGGCTTTCATACGCAATGACACGCTGGCTCGATTATTTACACTGGCCAGTACGGCAGTAGAACTGGCATTGACCTTGCTAGTTTGGTCCAAGTTTACAAATGGTACTGCCGACATGCAGTTTGTTGAGCATGCGGGAATTTATCATTTGGGTGTAGATGGTGTAAGCACCCTGTTCTTGCCTGTCACCGCATTGCTAATGATGTTAACAGTTATGTATTCTGAACCGGCAGTCAAATCCGGAAGTCAGCGCCATTATTTAATGGCGATGCTGGGCTTTGAAGCTTGCATGATGGGCGCATTTTCCTCAGTTGATCTGTTGTTGTTCTGGGTGTTTTTCGCCGCAGAGATAGTACCCAGCTACTTTCTTATCTCACATTTTGGTACAGGTAAGCAGCGTGCTGCGGTCGCTAGGACATATTTAATCTATATGGCCGTGGCATCAGGTCTGGTATTGGCTGGTTTGGTGGCGCTGTCGGGGGCGGCTGGGGGTGAATCAACCTTCGACTGGATTAAGCTGATGAGTTCTACCATTCCTGTCGGTGCCCAGGCAACAATATTTTTGCTGTTGTTTTTGGGGCTGGCTATCAAGGTGCCGATGTTCCCGTTTCATACTTGGATGCCCAAAGTTCTTGAACAAGGGCCTATTGTCGGAATGAGCGTGTACCTCGTAGGTGTAAAGCTTGCTACGTACGCCTTTCTGCGGTTTGTTATTCCATTGCTACCAGAAGCCTCGCATGAGTGGCTGTGGCTGATGGCAACACTGGGTGTAATAGGAATTGTATATGGTTCGTTGATTGCCCTGATTCAAACCAACTTGCGTCGTCTGTTGGCGTTTACCACGCTGGCGCACGGGGGGGTGGTCATGCTGGGTCTGTTTTCCCTTAATTTTGTGGGATTTCAGGGCGGATTGTTGCAAATGATTAACCTTGGATTGGTATCCGCCGGCTTATTTTTTATAGCCGGATTTTTGCACACACGCATGGGGCAACCGGATACCAGTGGTATGGGTGGTATTGGTCAATTTGCCCCTGTTATGGCATTTGCATTTTTGGTCATCGGGCTGGCTGGAGTAGGTATGCCGGGCACGAGCGGATTTAACGGTGAACACCTGGTCATGATCGGCGCATTTAAGATGCACTGGTTAATGGCTTTGGCGGTAGGCTGCGGCACTTTCCTGGCGGCTGCGTATTTCCTGTGGTTTTACCAGCGCGCATTTTTGGGTAGCGTGGGGAATCCTGCGGTTCGCACGATACGGGATTTATCCAGCCTGGAAATGGTTATTACTGGTGCGGTGATAGGCGTAATTTTCTGGATTGGTCTTGCTACCGCACCATTTCTGCACACTATGGAAGGCTCGTTGCGCATGTTGGATGCAAGAATGGGGCGTGTGACAGGGATTGAAGCCGCACCGCTCAAGGGAATTAATGCAATATTACTGCATGACATTCCTTCAGCAGCACATCCCGCACCTGCCATGCAGGATGCACCTGCAGCGCCAGCTGCTCACTGATGATTTTTAAGGGGACCCAATCGTGATTCTTAATCAAATATTCGCCGACCAGCAAATCGGTTTTCCGGTGCTCAGCGCAATGATATTTTTGCCTGTTCTGGTTGCGCTCTTACTGACAATTATTAGTAATGAAGAAACACAGCGCAAAGTTACATTCCTTGGAATGATGCTGAATCTGGTCATGGCGATTGTGGTTGTGTACAAATTTGTGCCAGGCATATCAGACATGCAATTTGTAGAGCAAGGCAATTGGATGTCTGGTTTGGGCTCCAGTTATCATTTGGGGGTGGACGGAATCAGTGTTCTATTCCTGCCGTTGACTGCCTTGCTGTCTGTTCTTGTGCTGTTGTTTTCTTGGAATAGCATCAAATTTTTCAACCGATTTTTTCTGGTTAATTTGCTTATTTTGGAAGCGGCTACTATCGGCATATTCTGTTCGATAGACATGATTTTGTTCTTCGTGTTCTGGGAAATGGCGTTGATTCCATCATTCCTTCTGATTAAATTCTGGGGAGTGGGTGCGCAACGTCAATATGCTGGCATGAAATATATAGTCTATATGCTGTTTGGTTCAGCTCCCTTGCTGATCAGCTTCCTGTTGGTCGGCTGGAATTACAGCAATGTTGCCGAACTTACGCCGGGAATGCAGTCTTATTCGTTTGATTTGTTGACTCTGCTGAATACTCCCATTCCGATCGGGCTGCAGACTACTATTTTCATTCTGATGGCTATTGGATTCGCAGTTAAAGGACCAATGATGCCTTTTCATACCTGGCTACCCACCACTATCATGGAAGGTCCGATAGGTTTTGGCGTGTTCCTGGTAGGGTTGAAACTGGGCGTATACGGTATGTTGCGTTTCGTTATTCCGCTGTTACCCGAGGCAGTCAAAGAATGGTATATGGTCATGATGATACTGGGCTTGATAGCACTTCTTTACGGTGCAGTCATTGCTCTGGTGCAGCCTAATTTCCGCCGTCTGTTGGCATTTGCCAGTGTAAGTCACGTTGGCTTGGCGATGGTTGGCCTGTTTTCTCTGAATCAGCAAGGGATACAGGGCGGAATATGGACGCTGATTAATATGGGTTTGACCAGCACGGGTTTGCTGTTTATCGCGGGCTTCATTTATAGTCGCTTGGGCAGCACAGAAGTGTCGGCTATGGGTGGCTTGACGCGTCATTTGCCGCGCATGGCAGCATTCTGCTTTATTATTGGGCTCGCTTCGATTGGTATGCCAGGTACCAGCGGTTTTAATGGTGAATTTTTGGTGATGCTGGGTAGTTATCGCGCACATTGGGCATTTGCTGCCATAGCCGTATTGGGGGTAGTTCTTAGCGCGGGATACTTCCTGTGGTCTTATGAGCGCGCATTCTTCGGTCCGGTGACCAGCAAGATTTTGCCCAAGCTTAAAGATCTGGCTCCGCGCGAAATTACCGTAGTTGCCACTTTAACTATAATCATCCTTACACTTGGCTTTAATCCGGCACCGGTTGCAAATATTACCAGTGGTTCGGTTGCAGCCGTTGTGCAACGCCTGCAGGATGGCTCTGCGGTAAAGGTTGCACAGCCCGCTGTTAAACCTGCTGTAGTACAGCCGGCAGCCAAGCTGGAAGTAATTACCCCGAAAGTAGCGGGATAGCGCGCAAGTATCTTGCATGTTGCGGGGTGCAAATACCCCCTTGGCTGGATGTACATAGGCCAAGGGGGTTTTGTTTTTGGACATAGAAATAAATCTATATTAACGTCATATTTTGATATGTATGCTTTACAGATAAATGTGGCTATAACCAATTACTTTGCAGCTGTCTGTTGGTTGCCTGGTGAAAGGGCCAGTTGTTTCACTTTGAAGTTGCAGATGAAAGCAACGCGGTGATCATTTTGATCGGAAGTAAGTTATTTTGCAGTGGTGAAGGAATTCCATCTGCATGAGGTAAAATGTGTTCAGGTTTTAATTTGAGAATTAAATCGAGAGGCAGTGATGAAGTGTGTGGATGATTTTCGTTTTCGCTTGGGTAAAAACGAGTGTGTGCCTATAATCATAGGCGGTATGGGGGTAGATATTTCATCGCGGGAATTGGCGCTGGAGGCGGCGCGATTGGGCGGAATCGGTCATCTTTCTGATGCCATGCTACCAACAGTAACAGACAGGCATCAGGATACCCAGTTTGTAAAAGCCAAGTCCAAATTGCACAAATATAATGTCGCCAACAAAGACAAATCTTCGGTCAAATTTGATTTGGAACAGGTGGCAGAAGCCACACGCCTGCATGTTACCAAGACGATGGAAGCAAAACGCGGTAGCGGGATGATATTTGTAAATTGCATGGAAAAGCTTACCATGAACTCGCCGCGTGATACTTTGCGCGTGCGTTTGCATGGTGTCCTGTCTGCAGGCATAGACGGCATCACTCTCAGCGCTGGATTGCATTTGGGATCATTCGCTTTAATGGAAGACCACCCGCGCTTTCGCGATGCTAGGCTTGGCATCATCGTGTCATCGGTGCGCGCACTGCAGCTATTTTTGCGGAAAAATGCCAAGCTCAACCGTTTGCCGGATTACATCATAGTTGAGGGGCCATTGGCGGGCGGACATTTGGGCTTTGGGCTGGATTGGCAGCAGTATGACTTGAGAACAATTTTTAATGAAATCCTGCAATATTTAAAGACAGAAAATCTGGATATTCCACTCATCCCGGCGGGGGGTATTTTTACGGGCAGCGATGCAACCTCTTATCTGGAAGCGGGTGCGGCAGCGGTACAAGTTGCAACTCGATTTACTGTATCGCAGGAATGTGGGTTGCCAGCCAATGTAAAACAGGAATATTTTAAGGCTATCGAGGATGACATTGAAGTCAACATGATTTCGCCCACGGGTTATCCCATGCGTATGTTGAAAAAAAGCCCCGCGATAGGTGCGGGCATACGCCCCAATTGCGAAGCTTATGGTTACTTATTGGATTCAAATGGCAATTGCGCCTACGTTGATGCTTACAATAAAGAGGTGGATGACCATCCCAATTCAAAGAAAATTTCCGTCATGTCCAAAACCTGTCTCTGTACGCATATGCGAAATTTCGATTGCTGGACGTGCGGCCATTACACCTACCGGCTCAAGGATACTACACGCCAACAAGCCGATGGCTCATACCAGATATTAACGGCGGAACACATATTTAAAGATTATCAATTTGGTAAAGATAACAAAATTACATTGCCGATGTGATTGTTGTATCCCCAAGGTTTACCCATACATCCACAAATAGAAATATTTATTGGAGATGATAGTGTGAATAAATATATTAAATACACGCTTATCGCGGTTGGAATTATTCTCGCAATTACGGCAGCAGCGTTGGCTTATATCGCGGTTACATTCAACCCGAATGATTACAAACCCAGAATTATTCAACTGATGCAGGAAAAAAAACAGCGCACGCTCAAGTTGGATGGCGATATAAAACTCACGCTGTTTCCTAATATAGGCGCTAACATTGACCGTGTGTCAATTTCTGAATTTCAGAGCATGCAGAATTTCGCCACAGTTGAGAGTGTGCAGGTATCACTCGCCTTGCTGCCACTTTTTTCCAGGCAGGTGGTGGTCAATCAAGTGGCAATCAATGGACTGAATGCAAAGTTAATAAAGTATAAAAATGGCAAAACAAATATTGATGATCTGCTTAGTACCGATGAGAAAAAAGATGAAGCTGCCAAGGGCGAGGCAGTTAAAAGTGAATCGGCAAGTCCGCCAGTAAAATTTGATATTGCCGCCGTCAGCTTGCAAAATCTGAGCTTGAGTTACCTTGATGAAGCATCCAACGCGCAATACGAAGTCAAAAAACTTAATCTTAAAACCGGTCGCATCGCCTCGGGTGTGCCGATAAAATTGGACTTGGATGCGCTGATCAAAGCCAACAAGCCCAGGCTGGATTTGATTGCCAGGGTGCAAGGCAACCTCTTGTTCAATCTGGAAGCCGAGCAATTTGGCGTGCAGAATTTAAATGTACAGGTCAACGGTAACGCGCTTGATATAAGCAATCTAGCCTTGCAGCTTAAAGGGAACATCAACCAGTTGAAGCAGGATTTAACGGCAGATAAATTGCTGCTGACCTTCGCTGGCAATCAGACCGGCAATTTACTCAGCGCAAATTTGGATGTACCGAAATTACGCCTGAATAGCGGACAGCTGTCCGGTGAAAAATTCGTTCTTGATTTGGAAATGGCGCAGCCACTGCAAAAATTTCAAGTCCAACTGGCAACAGCGGTAAACGGGAATCTGGAGAAAAAAAATAATTAATCTGGCAGACCTTACGCTCAAAATTAGCGGTGTTGGGGATGCACTACCCAATAAAGTAGTCAGTGGTGAAATGGAAGGCAGCGTTCACATGCAAGGGGAAAGCCTGCAAGTCAAATTGGCGGGCGGCATGTTGCAGAGCCAGGTAAAAATTCAGGTGGCGGTAAATAGTTTTGTTCAACCGGCAATTAAATTTGATATAGAGGCGGATCAGTTTGATGTGGATGCTTATCTGCCCAAGGCCGAGCCGGCGGCACCAACAACAGAAGCCGCTTCATTGGATGAGCCGCTGGATTTATCCGCACTAAAAAGTTTGAATCTGGATGGTCGTTTGCGCATTGGTGCATTTAAGGCGGCCAATCTAAAAATTGCTAAAATGGACATAGGTGTCAAAGCAAGACAGGGCATAGTCGAGGTCAATCCACTTTCCGCCAATCTGTATCAAGGCAGCGTGAATGGCAGCCTGCGAATCAATGCACAAGCTGCGCCGGAAATAACGATCAAGCAAAAATTAAGCGGCATCAACATTGCACCATTGCTAAAGGACGTGGCTGATTTTGATACCTTGGTGGGTCGTGGTGAGGTCATGCTTGATCTTAAAACACAGGGCAATACCGTCAACGCCCTGAAAAAATCTCTCAACGGCAACATGGCGTTGCTATTGAAGGATGGTGCCATCAAAGGTATTAACCTGGCGAAAAAAATACGCGATGTACAGGGCAAGCTTGGTAAAACTGCTGCAGCGCAAACCGAGTCAGTCAACAAGGAAGAGCAAACAGACTTCAGCGAGATGAAAGCCAGTTTTAAAGTTACACAGGGCGTAGCGCATAATGATGATCTGTTGATGAAGTCACCTTTATTGAGATTGTCCGGCGCGGGCGATATTGATATAGGCAATGACAGTATCAATTATCTGGCACGGGCAACTTTGGCAAAAACGTTGGAAGGGCAGGGCGGTGCCGATCGGGTGGGTGGACTTACCGTGCCAGTGCGACTCAGCGGGCCATTTACAAATTTGAAATATAAACTGGAATTTGGGTCTATGGTG
>JBEBGP010000063.1:0-2529 GCA_040081045.1 Candidatus Nitrotoga sp. | reverse complement strand
TAACCGCTCCAGTGTTTGAAATCTTGCATCTTCTTTATCCATAAAACTCGGACTGGATTGCCCAACAAAAGTTCAATCTTCATCGTGCCGAGTCTATAGTAAATGGTTAAATGCATTTTCATGGTGAATAAAAATACTGTAAAGAAAACTTAAGGGGCAGTTAGAAATTTAAAATAGGCCATAAATTCTTGAACAATTTTATCGCTGAATTTAAGGGTACTTCCAAAAATTCAAAGCTCTAAACAAGACAAGGCGCGAGCAGAAAATTGCGACGCAGCATATAGCTGATATGTAAGGAGCAATTTTTTGTGAGCAACAAAGTATTGTGACGAAATTTGGATTTTTTAGAAGTGCCCTTAAGGAAATGTTGAACATGTTCTCCGGCAAATTCAGGCAAGCGGCAGGTGTTGGATTCCGTTCGTGATGAACCGTTCGGCTTCGCTCAGGAAAACCTTCCCGAACCATGAGTGAAGTCAACTTGTGCAGTGTTTCCTTAAACATACAAAGGCGGACAAAATTAAGTGTACAAGGCTCCATGTATGCAAGCGCTGCCAGCATACACCATTAAATTTCCGCAAGCGCACACGACGCTGTAAAATTTGCAGCTTGCTACCCCCCGGGAATTATACGTTAAACATAACCATGCTTCTATGTGAAACACCTTGTCACTACACTACATTTTCAGATCATGAAATTACCATCCATGCTTTGTATAAATGAAATTTGAAACATCTGCAACAGCTTGCGCGCCAAACCCTGTACGGGTCGCTTGGTCATGGTTATAAAGTGTTGGCAACAACTTGTATGGTTCCCATAACTCACAGTGGATTACATCGTAATGGATAAATATTTGATGGGAGCAAATTGGATGATGGAATTAAGCGTGTGCTGCCATGGCGCAATGTGAGCTATGCCATGCACAGGGTGAAACTGTGCTTTGGCGAAATGAAAGTTGTCGCGTAATCCTGGTGGCGGACAATGATTATCCCGGATTTTGCCGGGTGGTCTGGCAGCAGCATATAAAAGAAATGACCGATTTAAAAACAGACGACCAACAAAAAATAATGCACGTGGTTTTTGCCGTTGAGCAAGCGATAAGAGAAGTTATGCGGCCGGATAAAATAAACCTCGCCAGTTTGGGCAATATAACCCCGCATTTACATTGGCATGTTATTCCGCGTTATACCGATGACAGCCATTTTCCTAATCCTGTATGGGGTAAGCCTCAACGTAAATTTGCGCGCCCCTCTGCTATGGAACGTATACCCAAAGATTGGGAAACCCGTTTGGGTATGTACATTAAACAAATATTAAATTGATATATTAAAAATTTTCATCGGAGAGCTTGAAATTAAGATGCCGCGACCGTATCATTAGCAGTCCAACCAGTCGAGTGCCAACGCTTGATTAAATATAACCTTATGGTTTGTAGATGGTGGAATTAGTTTGCTATAGGATATGGATTAGGCAGGCAGCATTAACTGCAATTTTTTAACAATTTGTTTAATTAGGAGAAAAAGTATGAAAGTTCGGCCATTAAGTGATCGCGTAATTGTTAAACGCGTTGAAGAAGAACGTAAGACTGCTTCTGGTATTGTCATTCCAGATACTGCCACCGAGAAGCCGGATCAAGGCGAAATTATTGCAGTGGGCAAAGGCAAAATGGGTGATGACGGCAAATTACACCCAATGAATGTCAAGGTGGGCGATAAAGTGTTGTTCGGTCAATATTCAGGCCAGCCATTCAAAATAGGTGGACAGGAATATATAACTATGCGCGAAGATGACATTATCGGCGTAATCGAGAAATAATCTCACCACAAATTTTAGCAACGAATTTTTAGGAGAAAAAATATGGCAGCAAAAAGTGTGAAATTTCATGATGCAGCACGTAGCAAAATGGTTGCTGGTGTAAATATTCTGGCTAACGCGGTTAAGGTGACACTGGGTCCTAAAGGCCGCAACGTGGTTCTGGATCGTTCGTATGGCTCGCCAACCGTTACCAAAGATGGTGTGTCGGTTGCAAAAGAAATTGAATTAAAAGACAAATTTGAAAATATGGGGGCGCAGATGGTGAAGGAAGTGGCCTCCAAGACTTCAGATGTGGCAGGCGATGGTACGACTACCGCTACCGTGTTGGCACAATCTATCGTGCAGGAAGGGATGAAATTCGTGGCGGCCGGCATGAATCCAATGGATTTGAAGCGCGGCATTGACAAGGCCGTGGTTGCGGTCGTTGCCGAATTAAAGAAACTGTCCAAGCCATGTACAACTGACACGGAAATCGCTCAGGTAGGTAGCATCTCCGCAAACTCAGACAGTGCAGTCGGTGCGAAAATTGCCGAAGCCATGTCCAAAGTAGGCAAAGAAGGCGTGATTACGGTTGAAGATGGCAGCGGTTTGGAAGATGAATTGGATATCGTGGAAGGAATGCTGTTTGACCGCGGTTATCTGTCCCCTTATTTTATTAACAGCCAGGAAAAACAGGTCGCCGCACTGGATAGCCCATTTATTTTGCTGTACGACAAA
>JBEBGP010000339.1:0-9754 GCA_040081045.1 Candidatus Nitrotoga sp. | reverse complement strand
CGCCAGCAGGTATCACGAAAGGGTGTATTTGACCAACACTTTGTGGGTACATTTGTGGGTACAATTAAAGTTGCAAACAAAGTGAAGTTTGTTAAAATGCCGTTGGGCAGCAGATGTCCTTAAAAATTTTTCAAAGCGGCAGCATTTTTATTATTATTCAATGGAGAAAATATCACACATGAAATCTATCATCTTTGGCGTAATTGCAGCGGTAGGCTTGACGGTTGCCGGGGGCGTAATGGCGCAGGACGCTGCAGCGCCTGCAGCGGCAGCAGGGGACGTGCTGATACCTGCAGACAGGCTGGCAGTGATCAAAAAAAATGGACTGCTTTGTCATACTTGTCACAAAATTAAAGGAAAGTTGATTGGTCCGCCTTGGATGGATGTATCAGAAAAATACAAAGGTCAAAAAACCTACGCTTTCGGTGGCCCGGATTATAAAGACTTCAAAGGCAAGAAAGACTATCCAGTAGAAACACTACCTTTGGTAGAAGGTTTGATGAAGAAGGTTTCGTTGGGCGGTAACGGCGGCGGCGCGGGCAATTGGAAAGAAACCCACAAAATTACAGCTCCTATGTTTGCAAATGACCCCAAGGGTGAGAAACAAGCAGTAATTAAAGATATGGTTCAATTCGTTTTAAGCTTGGCGAAGTAGTAAGTTAACCAGTTTTCGAGTTTGTCGAAAATTGTTTTGAGTGAAGGAAGTCATACGACGATAATGAATTTTATTGGGACTCGTATGACGACTGCCGCAGTGTCATTCGGGACAGGTTGTTTGAAGGGCGAGTTTATCTGATCCGAAATCCATGTTCAGCATAGCAGGGTTGTTCGGGCAACTCGGGTAAGGTGTCGGTGAGGTGCGTGCTGCAAGCCGAGTTGGATCATCATCTCGAACAGCAGGTCATGGGTAATACAGACGCTCACTCTGCAAGGCTTGCCAGTTCACGCTGATAAAATTCCTCAATCTCACGCAGTTTGCTTTCGATGCTGAAACGCTGCATGGGGTAAGTGCGTCGGGCGGGGCGCGTGTTGGTCAATTCTCTTAAACCTGCGGTCAAGGCATCGCTATCGGCAATTGGCAGCAATGGTGTTTCAATAATATCGGCCAGATGGCGCGCACCTTGGCTGGCACTGGCAAGAATAGGCAAGCCTGCCTGCATTGCTTCCAGCAGCACCAACCCGAAAGGTTCGTCTCGTGAGGCGCTGACGAAGCAATCAAAGGCGGCCAACCACTCTTCAGGTCGGTCAGAAAAGCCCGGCAACAGTACGTTTTTAATAGCTTTGCGCCGTAGCCCGTGAAGTCGGCTCCCCTGACCGATGATGACCAGATAAGCGTCGGGTAAATTTGCCTGTTGAAACGCGTCGATCAATATATCGAAACCCTTGCTATGCTCTACGCGACCAATCGCACCAATTACCCAGGCATCCGGGGCAATACCATGCAGCGCACGTAACCGCTGGCGAGCACCTTTTGCAGCAGGATTGGGGAGAGTCCAATTGTCAATTTGCGTGGCGTGCTTGCGTAACGGCAAGGGAATCGCGTCCATTTGCCAGGGGGCAATCGCCACCAGGGCATCTAAAGCTGCATGTTGTTGGGGTTTGTAACAGATGTGCAAAGTAGCCAGTCGTAAACACAGTCCTTTTAAGCCATGCAATGCACGGCAGGCACCGCTTAAATGTGCGTGGGCTACATCTGGCCTGAGTTTTCGCAATAGCTTGCGGGCGTGCCAGCGGGCAAACCAATCGCCCACTAGGATTAATTTTACTTCCGGTGCAACACGATGGGCATAGGAATCTGCACGCGATTGGGCAGTGGCACGCCGTAATATTAATGTGACATCATGCTGCGCTGCTTGCGCATTGGCCAATTCGATGACATGCCGCTCGCTCCCGGCAAAGCTGCCAGTCAAAATAAGATGGACGATACGCATTCGAGAAATAATGTTAAAAAATGGGGCTGAAGTAGATTAGCACTAAATATCAGCCCCCCTGCAATAATTTCGGTGGCTGTTTGGGATCGCTTGCCGCCCGGGTCAACCTCCTGCCCCCCGCGTTTCATAATGCCGGATACGACAAGCTTGCCAACCACGCCACAGGGCGGGGGATGATTCGCCTGATTTTCTTATAACACAGCCTCGCCAAATGGGGCTGTATCCCCGGTCAATCTGCCGCCGATCGGGTGGTGGCTTGCGGCACTAAAAATCCGGGTAGCCTTAACTGGTGCTTAACTATTTGTTTCTAATGAGTTATATTTATTATGCTGGCTTAACATTTAAGCCAATTTACTTCAGCGCCTATTTTTTTACATTTTTTACAAAATTAAGAGTGATATATTCCCACGGCATGACCTGTTCGTCCCTTGGGTTAGGTGTAGGGGCAGCTGAAAAAAGGAAGCAAGGATACCTGTTTTTAGAGAGAAGTCATTATTTTTTTGGGAGAAGTTATTATGAAAACCAAGCTATATTTTTTCCGAGCAACGCTTATTATAGTGATGTTGTATTTGGCTGGTTGTAGTGGAGGTGACACTCAGCTGGCGGGTGGTGCAGGAGGTACGGGTATATCGCACGGGGTAATGACCAAGGGTAGCGTCATTGTTAATGGCGTTCGCTTTGAGGATACAGCTGCCAATATTTTAATCGATGACACGCCCAAGACCGCACTCAATTTGCACGATGGCATGGTGGTCAGCGTTAGAGGAAATGCCAATGGCTCTAGTGGCACAGCAACTGAGGTACGGGGGCAGATCGAGGTGCGCGGTCTGGTCACAGCCAAAGATGCGGTTGCAAGCCCGCAGCGTTTCACGGTCTTTAATCAGACAGTCATCGTGGATGATTTGACGGTGTATTCAAACATCGACTTTGCTGGCATCACCGCAAATACGACCATTGTGGAAGTGCATGGTCAACGTGATGCGACTGGAAATATCCGCGCTACCAGAGTTGAAGGAAGCCTGACAACCTTGCTTGACGGTACAGGCATGGCGAATCCTTTGGTAGATGAAATTCGCGGCGTGGTAAGTGGTGGTGTTGGCTCTAATCCAACCACATTTAATCTGGGTACGCAGGCAGTGAACGCTGCAGGTGCTACCATCGTAGGTGGCAGCTTCGCCAACGGTAGTATTGTCGAGGTGCATTGCACGCTTCGTCCCGATTGCTTGGTGGCGGGCATGTTTCAAGCCTCGCTGATTGAGGTGGAAGATGATGTCAATCTACCCGCTGCAGGTGAACGCTTTGAGGTCGAGGGGTTGGTGTCCGGCTTTATCATAGGCGAACCGAACTTCTTGGTGAATGGCATTCCGGTAAAAATCACCGGTACAACCACATTCCGTGGCGGCATCAAAATCGATCTGCTCAATAATATCAAGGTCGAGGCAGAGGGCACATGGGATGGCGCAACACTGACCGCGCGCAAAATAACGTTCAAGCGCACAGTGGTGCGTGTACAGGGTGTGGTCACAGCTGCGTCTGCTTCTACGTTTACGCTGCGTATCGATGGCGCAGGTTCCGTCGATATAGAGACAGATGGTTTTACCAATGGCGTTGTGCCGCCCGTGGGGGCTTGTATTCAAGTACGGGGGCAGCGTAGGGTCGGGGCTGCAGTGGTTGTAACTGCAGGAGAGATCACCGATTGCAGTGGCGGTAATGATCATCTCATTCGAGCATCTGTAGAGCTTGAATCGGGCACAATCCTGACACTGCTGGGGTTCGACATAAACATTGCTAACCCAACCGACTTTCCGCCCTATCGGAATCTTAACGGTGCTGCACTCAACCAGTCGCAATTTTTGGCGGCAGTATCACCTGCTGATCCCGGGCCACCCGCTGTCGCCGGGACGCTGGTTAAAATACGCCTTAACTCAACATCAGGGACAGTGAAGCAGGTCGAACTGGAAGACTGACCCATCTTGTTGGACTAACTTGCAACACAAGCCGCCCCTCGGGGCGGCTTTTTTTATTGCACGCGCTATGCTGCTTCCCTAAATCATTTTTAAGCGCCACTTCATCACTCTATAGCCCAGCAAACCGGCCAATACCACCGCATATATCAGCGGCTCGGTTATATCTTTTTTCACCAACCACCAAAAATGCAGTACGCCTAACATGGCGATTAAATAGATCAGTCTGTGCAATCTTTGCCAGCGTTTGCCGCCCAATTTTTTCAGCATGGCATGGGTGGAAGTGAGGGCAAGTGGAATCAATAAAATAAATGCGGTGAAACCGACAGTAATAAAAGGGCGCTTGATGACATCTTTGATAATGGCCGCGACATCAAAAAATTGATCCAGCCAGATATAGGTAATGGAGTGCAGGCAGGCGTAGAAAAAGGTATATAGCCCGACCATACGGCGCAATTTAATGAGCCAGGACCAACCGCTCAGTTGACGCAGGGGCGTGATGCAGAGTGTGAGGAGCAGAAAATTCAGCGTCCATGTACCAGTGGAGTGGGTGATAAATTCGATGGGATTTGTGCCAAGTTGATTATGTAGTCCCAACCAAATCAGCCTGCCCAGCGGGATCAGGCAGGCGAGGAATAACGCGACTTTAATGGCGGGGGAATATTGCATGGGCTATTGCAAGGGTGCCTCTAAAAATTCAAGTGCCTAAGCCAGACAAGGCGCGAACAAAAAATTATGATGACGCATATGTCTTATATGTGAGGCGTAATTTTTTGCGAGCAACATAGTATGGCGACGGAGGTTGGATTTTTAGGGATGCCCTAAAAAAATTTGTTTAAATCCAACCCCGCATACATCCGTGCAACCTGATCTGCATAACCATTAAAGGGGAGTGTATCGCGCTTTAAAAATTCACCGATGCGCCGTTCTTTGGCCTGACTCCAGCGCGGGTGATCGACCGCCGGATTGACGTTGGCAAAATAGCCGTATTCGCTCGGCCCGGCTTTCATCCACGAACTCGCGGTCGCTTTTTCAATAAACCGGATTTTAACTACCGATTTAATACTCTTGAATCCATACTTCCACGGCACGACCAACCTGATTGGCGCACCGTTCTGGTTGGGCAGCACTTCGCCATATAACCCCACCGCCAGTATCGCCAGCGGATGCATCGCCTCATCCATACGCAAACCTTCCACATACGGCCACTCCAGCACACCGGAGCGCTGCCCCGGCATTTGTCCGGGATCATGCAGCGCGGTGAATTCCAGAAATTTTGCGTTGGCAGTCGGCTCTACCTGTTTAATCAGTACACTCAGCGAAAAGCCCACCCACGGAATCACCATCGACCAGCCTTCCACGCAACGCAAACGGTAAATGCGCTCTTCCAGTGGCGCGAGTTTCAGCAGCGTAGCAATGTCATACGTTTTAGGACGTTTGATTTCACCCTCGACTACCACCGTCCACGGGCGCGTTTTCAGGCTGTGAGCGTTCTGCGCAGGCTGGTCTTTTTCTGTGCCGAATTCGTAAAAATTATTGTAGGCAGTGACATCGCCATAGGGTGTCTGCGGCTCTTGCGTACTGAATGCGCTCTTGCGTATGCCGCTTAATTTATTTGCCGCGCTGTTTGTGGCAGCATGGCTATGACGTAGCCAACCCGGCATCGCTATGCCCGCTGCAATTGCGGCTGATGCACTCGCCGCCCTGCCGATAAATTTTCGGCGCGATAAATAAATCTTCTGGTCGGTAATTTCAGATGGCTGGATTAGTCCGGAATTTCTGGTCAATAATTTTTTGATAATCATTGCTCCTCCCATTTTTGCTGATGTAAACCGATTTTATAGCAAACCCGGCCAAACGCCTTAGCACTTCCCCCTGAAACTTATTATGAATGGGCCCAATTACCCTGTATCTGCCGGATGTCAGAGCAATTTATATGGGTAACCGCGCTGAATTATTAGTCAAGTTGGGGCAACCACTTTTTTTGGCCGAAATTACTATGCTCGCAGGAATGAATCAGCCCAAACTATCTCACGATACTTAAAAGAATTTTCGATGGTGGGTTTAACAATTTCAAAATAGGGGGAAATATCAAAGTCGCGTGGCGTAAACAGGCTGTGGTGCCGGATATGCATATATTCCCGATAATAATGTTTGCCATTTGGACTCGTTAATAATTCCTGAGTCACTATCGGTAATATGGGGTACCGAACGACTTGAAATGCCTGCGCGATTAAAGTAGAGCAAATAGCGCGCGTGGGATCGCCACTACCCAACGCCAACATGCGGCGGCGCCAACGTGAAAAAACGGGGGGGTTGGGCAATAGATACCGCACCAGATCAATGATATTTCTCAGGTCATAACCGTCTCCCAAATGCCCGATAATGTAATCGATAACCTTTTTTCTATCCTCTGCAGTCAGTCCCACAGGCCGGCAAATTCTGGTTTGCAGCATGGCATAATTGGCCAGCGGGATAGCACGCACGCCATCGATAAGATCACTTTCTATCAGCTCCGCCACTTGACCGTTGTATGAGGGAAGCAAGGCATGTGGGCCAACATAAAATGCCGCGTGAGACCAGGTGGAATTAGTCAGGAATTTAATGGCGGAGCTGATTCTGGTGTTACCATCAACCAATAAAACATCGCCTGGTTGCAAGGCTGCTTGCAATGTTGCCAAATCCCACTTATTGACCATGCTTGTGGTGACAATCTGGCGGGTTAAATAATTTGCCAACCAATTCCCTAGTGGACGAAACATAAATAGACTCCCGACTCTAAAAATAAGCTCAAGGTTAACGCATTCATTGCCATGTTTACAAGAATGGGTCTTATCTAATAAGAAATAAAACCGGAGTGTCAGTGTATTTCCGACAAGAAATAAATTGATTTTTTGGATCGGCCATTATCCGTGCTTAGTGATCAACATGGAAGAAGTGAAACTGAAGACCTTACTATGCAAGATTGCCAATTTAGCTGCTACCGTTAACAGGCATTGTATATTGCGGAAAAATCAAGAATCCACATCTGCAATCCAATGCTAATATTCAGTGTATCCCGATTAATGCCATGGCTGGGTGATAAATAATGGCAAATTTTTATTTTCAACGCCGCATGCCTGTATTTGACACACTCAAGCAGGCATTCCACAAATGGCTATTCCGCCAGAAAATTGAGCACGGCACCGTCACGCTTACGCAGAAACGCATTTTTATTTTACCTACCCGTCGCGGGATGGCCTTCGGCGTGCTGCTGCTGATGTTGTTGGTGGGGGATATTAATTACGGCTTGAGTTTGGGTTATGTGCTGACCTTTCTGCTCGCCAGCATGGCGGTCATGTCCGTGCTGTACGCCCTTCGCAACATGGCTGATTTGCAGGTTCAGGCAGGACATTGCGAAGCGGTATTTGCGGGTGAAACGGCACAATTTATTTTTCATTTTCACAACAACGGCAATTTGCCGCGCTACCAATTAACCATCAAAAGCCGCAGCAACCTTGACGCTACTCCTCAGTCCAAAAATATTTCCAAAAAGAAATTTTCATTTCGCAAGCAAATCAGCCCTGCGCAAATGAAATTTGCCCACGAGGTTATTTTTGACTTGACTGCCCGGCAAGCTTTAACGGTGAAATTCCCGTTACCCACTTCCACGCGTGGCTGGTTGAGTAGCGGCAGGCTCACGCTATATACCGAGTTTCCGTTAGGGCTTTTTCATGCCTGGTCATATTTGCAATTTGATACGCCGTGTCTGGTTTATCCCCATCCTGCCGTACCGCTGCCCCTGCCTATTCAATATGACAAGGATGGATTGGGTCTTGTGCAGATTAAAGGCGACGAAGATTTTTCCGGAGTACGCGGCTACGTCACGGGCGATGCATTGACCCACATTGCGTGGAAAGCCTTGGCGCGCGAGCAGGGTTTGCAAGTCAAGCAATTCAGCGATCAGGCCAGCCAACAAATATGGCTGGATTGGCATCACCTTCCCCATCTCGCCACCGAGGCAAGATTGGCGGTACTAACCCGCTGGGTGCTGACTGCAAATGAACAAAAAATGCGCTACGGTTTGCGCCTGCCTGAAATTGAAATCTCCCCTGGCTATGGCGACAGTCATCGCGCAGAATGCCTAAAGGAACTGGCATTGTTCGGTCTGCCCGCACAATCAACATCTACAGCATGAACAAGCCCACTGATAATTTATCATCAGGTAATTTATCACGAGGTAATTTATCACCGCCCAATTTATCCCCCAATAATTGGGCGACTAGGCATTTATCCCTGGCCACAATTTATGGTTTAGTTGCCTGTATTTTTCTGGTGATCGCACCACATGCAGAACATCTGCCGCCATGGGTCAGCGTCCTGGCCGCAACGCTGATGGGCTGGCGCATTTATCTTGCTTACAAAAACCTGCTATTGCCCCAACGCTGGCTGCTTGCGCTGATTACCCTAGCCAGCATGGCTGGCATATTTCTTACATTCCGCACTCTATTCGGGCGTGAAGTCAGCGTGGCCCTGCTCATACTGCTAACCTCACTCAAACTGTTGGAACTGCGCACACAGCGTGATGCGATCATGACCATTTATCTGGCATGCTTCATTATCATCACCAATTTTTTCTATTCGCAAAGTATGCCAACCGCGCTGTTCATGCTGTTCACCCTGGTGGCAATTTTGACCACCTGGCTGCACCTGCAAACAGGCGATTTGGGCTTTCGCCCGAGATTACGCATGGCACTCATCCTCTTGGCGCAAGCCATTCCGCTGACTATCATTTTGTTTTTATTATTCCCGCGCGTGCCGGGACCGTTATGGGGATTGCCGCATAATGCCTACTCTGCCAGCGGACTGGACGACACCATGTCGCCCGGCAGCTTGAGCAAATTATCATTGTCCGAAGCGGTCGCCTTTCGCGCGCAATTTGCTGCTGCACCGCCCATGCGCGAGCAAATGTATTGGCGCGGACCGGTGTTGTGGGCATTTGACGGCAGAACCTGGACAGCGGGCACTGCCCCGGCTGGCAAACCCGCCACATTGGACACGCTGCAAAGCAGTCAGGATTACACCATCACGCTGGAGCCGCACAATAAAAAATGGTTATTCGCGCTGGAAATGCCGACCAGAATTTCGATTCCCTCGCGCGTGACCAATGACTTTCAAATATTGCTGCCCAACAATATCATCACCCGCATGCGCTACACCGCGCAATCTCATCTCGGTTTTCGCGCCAATGCCGAAGAGGCCGAACAACAGTTGCAACGGGCGTTGACACTGCCCGCCAGTATCAACCCTCGCGCCCGCCAGCTGGCTGCTGAATGGCGATCTACCTTAAATAATAGTGAAGCTATCGTGCGTGCTGCCTTCACTTATTTTAATCGTGAGAAGTTTGAGTACACGCTTGCCCCCCCTATCCTGCCAGGCCTGCATACAGTCGATGATTTTATATTTAAAACGCGTAAAGGATTTTGCGAGCACTATGCTTCCAGCTTTGTCTTTTTAATGCGGGCTGCAGGCATACCGGCACGTGTGGTGACCGGCTATCAGGGCGCAGAATACAACGAACTTGGCAACTATTACATAGTGCGCCAATCCGATGCCCACGCATGGGCAGAAGTCTGGCTAGCGGGGCGCGGCTGGATACGCATCGATCCCACCGCTGCGGTTTCCATCTCGCGCGTGCAAAACGGCCTCGCTGCATCGCTGCCGGACAGCTCCATTCTGCCCTTTATGGCGCGCACGCAGTCACCGCTGTTGCGTAATCTGCGCCTCAATCTGGACTCGCTCACCAACCAATGGAACCAATGGGTGCTGGGCTACAACACCGAGCAGCAATTCGCCTTTCTCACCCGCCTTGGTATGCAA
>JBEBGP010000120.1:0-2549 GCA_040081045.1 Candidatus Nitrotoga sp. | reverse complement strand
CAGACTCCGCAGAGGGGTATTGCGGCCAGTAAGCATAATTTGAGCACCACAGGGTTGCATACGAATCATCTTATTGGCGAGTCTACTAGCGGTTTTGGGCAGGGTGAGATTTGTATTTTTTGTCATACCCCGCACGGTGCCAATACCACTATTGCCGCTCCGATTTGGAATAAGGGCAGCCCGACTCCCGGCGTAGCCTTGTACCAATCTTACGCCGTAACTAACTCTGCTACCATGGACAGCACAACCGTTGGTCCGGGCAGCATTTCCAGGGCATGCCTGACCTGTCATGACGGTACGCAGGCCATGGATAACATGATTAATGCCCCTGGCTCTGGTGGTTTCGCGCCTGGTGGTGCAAGACTGGCTGGTGCGGTGTGGACCGGAGCGCTCGCTGATGGTCTGATGCCGGGTGGCGCTCTCAATCCTACCATTGTTACCATGCTGGGAACAGATTTAAGGAATGACCACCCGGTTGGCATGAATTTCTGTGGCGGTACACTCACGCCAAATGTCCCCGGCAATTGTGCAGATAATGATTTTCCTCTGGCGCATACTAACGGCACGGGTAGATTCTGGATTGAAGGGGGCGCGGCTGTTGCCGGTGTTCAGACGCCTTCCTCTCTTTCTGGTCCTGGATTTCAAAAGACTGACTTGCCGCTGTATGCAACCAATCAAGTGGAGTGTGCTACTTGTCACGATCCTCACAGCACGGAAAGAACCTTTTTACGCCGCGTAGGAGCCAACAACAATAGCGGCATGTGTCTAACGTGTCATGCAAAGTAGCTGTTAAATTGCCAGGCGGGGGTGTCGGCTAAGTATGACAAAGCAACGCTGTCAGCATTGAACAGTAGGTGTCTTAAGGGTTGTTGATCATTTGATGGTTGGGTCGGGCACCGGTTGTTTTTTTAAAGTTAAATTGTGAAACCAAACACAGGTATTTTGTTTTTATTGTCTCTTGGTATGGCGTGGGTGGGGCTTGGTTCAATGCCCGCTTCAGCTCAGGAGGCCATGTTCGCAGAGGTGAATGGTAAGTTGATTACCATGCGTGAGTATGATGCGTTTTTTTCGTCCGTTCTTCGGCAGCGTTTTTTTCATGGGAAGGTTCCAGAGGGGCAGTTTGAAGCGGTACGCAAGGAAGTTGCAGATATGTTTATTAATCGTGAAGTGCTGACCGATGAAGCGCGGCACCGGGGCTTTAAGCCCGAGGCAGTAAAAATTGATCGAGCATTGGCTGAATATGACAGGCGGAATGGTGCTATGCCCGATTGGAAGCAAAGACGTGAACAATTGTTGCCGGCAATACAGGCGCAGGTGGGTCAGCAGAGTTTATTGGAGCAGCTTGAAGCATCTGTCCGCGCCATTCCGCAACCCGCGTTAACTGAAGTGCGAAGTTTTTATGATCAGAATCTTGAGTTGTTTATTGAGCCGGAAAAGTTGCGTTTATCAGTTATCCTTTTAAAAGTTGATCCCTCCGCAACAAAGGATGCATGGGGGAAGGCACAAAAAGCTGCTCAAGAAATATATGGGCGTATCCAACAGGGGGCTGACTTTGCCGAGCAGGCGCGGCAATACTCGCAGCATGAGTCAGCCGCCAAGGGGGGCGATTTGGGATACTTGCATCGTGGCATGATGCCTGATGCGTTACAAAGCAAGATTGATAAATTAACATTGTCAGTTCCTGAGGAACCTTTGACTGTGTTGGAAGGAATAGCCATCTACCGGTTGGATGAGCGCACAAAAGGAGCGTTGCAGGATTTCAGTGTAGTACAAGTTCGGGCACGGGACTTGCTCTATCGCAGTAAATCAGAGCAACATTGGCAAAGTACAGTGGCTCGTTTACGTGCCGAGGCTAAAATTAAAATCCTGAATTAATTTCATGTGTGTACTACACCTAGTAGGTATAACTTAAATTTGTGATCTGTCGCGATTTGTATTTTGTATGATGATGACAGGTGACAGAATAAAAATGGAGTGTAGCGCTGCTTATGTCAAAAGGAATGTTAAAAGGTGGGTGTGTAAATAACGCGCTACTGGCGCTGGGCTTCATTATGCTGTCGTTCAGTGGGCAGCAAGTTCTGGCTGTTGAGGTGGTTTCCGAGCCCCTGATGCTGCTCGCGCAGGCAGAATTCATTGATCCGGCGCGTAGAACGACTCCAGCTGACCCCGGGGGTGTTGCTCCGTCCAATGCTGTCAATCTGAACGAGGCGGCGGAAAAGGAAAGTGAAGTATCTGCGGATGTCCCGGTCAAAGAAGAGGCATCCGTGCTGGATAATTTTCAATTTAGTTTGCCGTCTTTGCAGTTCGGGGGCGATATATCGGGTGGTGTAAGCAAGCAAAGTTACACTCCGGGAAGCAAGTTCTCGCGGGATTTCGGCGCAGTTAACCTACGCGCCTCAACCTATGTTTGGCAGCCTTGGTTTGCTCAATTAAAAGGGGGGGTGGGGGTAATTAGTGGCAAAAATTACACCGGCAACCAGTCGCTGAAGGACACATCTGTGGTAGGCAATGGTTCGTTATCAGTGTTTCCGCAGAGCCGCTTTCCATTT
>JBEBGP010000007.1:0-2551 GCA_040081045.1 Candidatus Nitrotoga sp. | reverse complement strand
GGGTGTAATTGATAAGTTCACCGTGCTTGATTTTCCATCTCTCCAAGCGGCGCATATCGTGTTCGCTCTGGCTATGAACCGTAATCCAAGCCAACAATTTTTGCAGCATCCGCCAGCAGGAACTCTCGAAGGCGCGAGCAGAGCTTTCGAAACGCTTGAGGAACAGCGTGCGGATCAGGGTGACGACCTGCTTTTGACGACCTTCATCGAAAGAGCCAAGGAGCGAATCTGTGTTCTCGCCTTTCCAATAAGCCAAAGGATAATAAATGCCCAAAACGAACAGCGGGGTTTTCTTGTGAAAGGCTTTTTCCACTGCGGTAAGTAATTTGCCGTAGGTGGCCTTGAGATTGTAGGCAACCACACTGGGTGCTTCGCGGATTGGAAATAAAGCCTCATTAGCACCCTGCTGACGCTGGCTTTCCTTGACGTAGCCACGGCTACGCTGGACGACGATATTTTCAAAGATGCGGTCTATGCGTAAAGCCTTTTCAGCATCGAAAATTTCCGTACCGAATTCCAAATCGAGTTGACTGACATCAGTGTGCTTACCGAGCAAATGTTTTTCCAGTTGGTTGAAGTGGGAGCGCAGGTTGTGGATGCCCAACTGCGTGACGTATACCGACTCATTGCCCGCCAATTCGATCATGTGGCGGAAATCGTGGATGGAATTATTGACTGGTGTTGCGGTAAGCATAAAAAGTTGTTTGGGGCGGTCACCCGATTGCAGATATTGCTGGAGCATACGGTAACGCGAGGGTTCTTTCTCACCCTCACCCTTGGTGCCTGTGTTACGAAAGTGGTGAGCTTCATCGATTAGAATCACATCTGCATCGCGTAGCGTGCGTTCCATATCACGCCGCCAATGCCCTTTGCGTTGCAGGTCGGTGTGGTTATAGAGGACAAAATTTACAAAGCCGCTGTTCAGGTGTGGCAGATACTTACGAATGGCGCGCTCCCATACATCCTCGCGCGCGGCCTTTGGAGCGAACAAAACGACGCGGCGTCCATCTCGCACCATGCGCTCAAGCAGCATCAAGCCAACGAAGGTTTTACCCAAGCCAACGCCGTCGCACAGAAAGGCTAGGCCGAAGCGGTCTGCGATCTGGATAAGATTTTTATAAGCATCCTGCTGATACTTGGCAAGGATGGGAAATACTTTAGACTGACCACGATCCCATTCGTCTGGCGTGAGTTCATGACCGCGCATGAGTTCGTCGAGTGCCTTGACCCAAACCTCGAATGGACTGTATTCACGGGTGTGGCGTTCGAGCGTTCTGAGCAGATCAGGTGTGATGTCCTCCGCTTCATTCCAGTGACTTTCATACCATTCTTGAAGCAGGCCGACATCCGCGCCGCGTATCTGGACGTTGAGTTCGACGTTGTCGGTAAGACCGGGGTAAGTGAAGTTGGATGATCCCACGAGGCCGAAAGAGCCTATGACCGCCGCGCGACCATGCGTCAAATAAGCTTTGGCGTGGAATTTGTCCTTGCGAAAAACGCGGCACTGAATTTTTCCGCTGCGGATGGCATCAACGCTGGCCGGTACGCCTTTCAGAAAATCATTTTGGGACTTCTCGTTTTCGAGGCTTGAATCCAACCGTTCGTTGATTTTTTTGAGGCTCTGAGCAAAAGCCCGCTTGGTGCGCAACGATACCTCGTCGCCCATCAAGATGCGAATGTGGTCAACCGCTTGCCATTTTTCTTCAAGCGTTAACAGTGCGCCAATTTCGAAATAGCCAGTGGCAATGTCGATGGCGCTGGAAAGTTCGCACCAATCTTTCAGATAGGAGCGAACTTTCCAGTCGGCATCGCTGTTATCAACGATGAAGAGGTCGGATGCGGATTTGTTCATCTAAATTTTCATCCGTTGGCTGGTACTGTTAAAGCTGTCTTTAAGCTTGATGCCACGTTGGCATCTACCGTAAATAAACATCGTGGATGTTTTGCCTGCGACCATTGCTTTCTTCTGGATAAACTTGTGCTGCGCAAGTGCGGTAATGTACTGTAATGTCCGGCATAATCCAAATGAATTGATGCTGCATTACGTCCCCGCTCCACTGTTTCGCTAGTCGCTCATCCCTTTGGGACGCCGCTTTGTGACGCATTACGAGCAGCTCGTAACTCCGCGCTCCGTTTGGTATAAACCAACGCCGCAAACGTCAGTCCTTTGGACAGGACACACGTTTCGGCGCGGCTAAACCCGCCGTCATGCCATCGTCCCCCTGCTCTCAAACATCACGGCTACCAGCACGTCCACAGCCAACCCCTCACCCCTAACTGCACCAGCTTTTTTAAATCGGTTGTTACAGGCCGTTTGTTGAGCGCCTTCACCTGATCTTTCGTAGTTCATGCCGTCGCATCGCCAATGGCTGGTCGATCGCGGAAGCTAATCATCAGTCAGGCCAGCCATCGAGGGCACGATACAAGCCGTGCCGCTGCGCGTGCCCCTTCTCCCGTTCGCACTCCCTGCGGTCGCTTGCGCTGCGGCTTCGGTTGCCCCTCTCGTCTGTCATGCCTGATGCCGCCTCCCAAAAACTCCCGCCTTAACGCC
>JBEBGP010000217.1:0-2557 GCA_040081045.1 Candidatus Nitrotoga sp. | reverse complement strand
TAAAGCTGATGCTGACAGCATTGTTAAGCAGCTGGTTGAAGCGGGCGCAACTGCTGAAATTAAGTAATCTTTGCATATGTAAAAAGGCTGACGGTTGACCGCCAGCCTTTTTGTGTTTACTAAAAATTTTCTGGTTGATTTGAAAATATACAGAATTTTAGAAGCAACATCAGGAATTTAAATAACCAAGCGCAGAAATTGCGGTTGGTGGTTGTATAAAACTTCGCAACCCCGTGCTGCAACTCATCTGCGCTTGGGGTTAGTGCCCTTTTCCCTCGGTCATGGAGATATCATGAGTTATTCTTTTACTGAAAAAAAACGTGTTCGTAAAAGTTTTGCGAAGCGTGTTGGTGCTTTACCGATACCTTTCTTGTTGTCTTCGCAGTTGGAATCATATAGTGATTTTCTGCAGGCAGCCGTGGCTCCTGATCAACGAAGTAATAATGGTTTGCAGGCTGCGTTTCTTTCAATTTTCCCAATTGAAAGCCATAAAAAATACGCCCGTTTGGATTTCGTCAGCTATAACTTGGGGATGCCCCCCTTTGATGTAAAAGAGTGCCGACAGCGCGGCCTCACTTACGCTTCAGCTTTGCGTGCGCGTGTGCGCTTGACTTTGTTCGACAAGGAGTCATCCAAGCCCACCGTGGTAAAGGAAGTGAAAGAACAGGAAGTGTATATGGGTGAAATTCCACTCATGACACATACCGGCTCGTTTGTGATTAACGGTACGGAGCGGGTTATTGTGTCGCAGTTGCATCGTTCGCCGGGCGTGTTTTTTGAACATGACCGTGGCAAAACCCACAGCTCGGGTAAGCTGTTATTTTCAGCACGTATCATTCCCTATCGCGGCTCCTGGTTGGATTTTGAATTTGATGCCAAAGATATTGTTTATTTCCGTGTAGATCGTCGGCGCAAAATGCCGGTTACGATTTTGCTGAAATCGTTCGGCTATACGCCGGAGCAGATTCTGGCGACATTTTTTGAGTTTGATACCTTCCATTTCAGTAAAAAAGGCATGCAGTTTGAAGTTGTGCCGGAGCGTTTGCGCGGCGAGATGGCGCGTTTTGACATCGCGGATAAAAATGGCAACGTGATCGTAGTTGCCGGTAAACGTATTACCGTGCGGCACATCCGTGAAATGCATGATGCTGGAATTGACAAGCTCACAGTGGGCGAAGATTTTCTGTTGGGGCGTGTGTTGGCGCATAACGTGGTGGACAAAGAAACTGGTGAGATCATCGCCAATGCCAATGATGAAATCACAGAAGCCTTGCTTGCCAAATTATATGCTGCAGGCGAGAAGAAAATTCATACGCTGTATACCAATGATCTGGATCAGGGCAATTTCATTTCACAATCGCTGCGTATCGACGAAACGACGGATCAATGGACTGCACGCGTGGCGATTTATCGCATGATACGTCCCGGTGAGCCGCCTACAGAAGATGCCGTAGAAAACTTGTTTAACGGGTTATTCTTTTCTGAGGAACGCTACAATTTATCGGCAGTGGGTCGCATGAAATTTAATCGACGCATCGGCGTAGATTCATTGACAGGTGCGATGACGCTGTCCAATGAAGATGTTGTGGCAGTGATTAAAATATTGGTTGAATTACGCAACGGGCGCGGCGAAATAGATGATATTGACCATCTGGGCAATCGTCGCGTGCGCGCCGTGGGCGAGTTGGCTGAAAATCAATTTCGCGCCGGTCTGGCACGGGTCGAGCGGGCAGTCAAGGAGCGCTTGGGTCAGGCTGAAACTGATAATTTAATGCCGCATGATTTGATTAATGCCAAGCCTATTTCAGCGGCAGTGAAAGAATTTTTTGGCTCCAGCCAGTTGTCGCAGTTTATGGATCAGACCAACCCCCTGTCCGAAGTTACGCACAAGCGGCGGATTTCTGCGCTGGGTCCTGGCGGTTTAACGCGCGAGCGTGCCGGCTTTGAAGTGCGGGATGTGCATCCGACGCACTACGGACGTTTATGCCCGATTGAAACTCCCGAGGGCCCGAATATTGGTCTGATTAACTCGCTGGCTTTGTATTCGCGCATCAATCCCTATGGCTTTATCGAGACTCCTTACAGCAAGGTGACCAAATCACGCATGACTGATACGGTCGAGTATTTGTCGGCTATTGAAGAGGGGAAATTTACCATCGCGCAAGCGAATGCCGAGTTGGATAATAAAGGCAAATTTGTTAACGAAGTTATTTCTTCACGCCAACATAATGAGTTCGTGCTGGCAGTACCAGAGAATATTGAATACATGGACGTAGCGCCCGCACAGGTGGTATCGGTTGCTGCCGCGTTAATTCCGTTCCTTGAGCACGATGATGCCAACCGAGCCTTGATGGGAGCCAACATGCAGCGTCAAGCTGTACCTTGTCTGCGCGCAGAAAAAGCTTTGGTCGGCACTGGCATTGAGCGTACCGTGGCGGTTGACTCGGGTACGGCGGTACAGGCTTGGCGTGGCGGACGAGTTGATTACGTCGATGCGGGACGTATTGTAGTGCGCGTAAATGATAATGAGACAACGGCAGGCGAAGTCGGTGTGGAT
>JBEBGP010000370.1:0-2565 GCA_040081045.1 Candidatus Nitrotoga sp. | reverse complement strand
TTAAATTGGCAGTTTCCGCCGGATCCAGGTAGATAATTGCCAGCCCGAAAAATGCCAATATACAGCGCACCACAGCTATCCTGGGCGCATCGCCCGAGCCACTGAAAGATGCTACTGACAATGTTTTAAGAGCAGATGCTCGCTTTTCCATACCTGACATTCACTCTTTCCAATTTATTTATTCATGCAAGAAAAAATTTCTATTTGAATCCCTCGCAAAACTCCTGTTCAAATTCAACAAGAAGACTGCTTGAAACGCATTCGATGAATATATAACAACACCTGCCTTATGCATTTTCAGTGATGCTGTTCAATAACTCCAGTACACCTAACAATGCAATATTTACAGATTGGACGCGAATTTCCGCACGATTACCTGTGAGGTAATACAGTCGCGCGACGCATGATTTATCTTTTACTCCCCATGCAAACCAAACCATGCCGACTGGTTTTTCTGCTGTCCCACCGCCCGGACCTGCAATGCCGCTCACTGCCAGCGCGATTTGCGCCGGACTCTGTCGCAATGCGCCCTCCACCATTTCGCGCACGGTATTTTCGCTCACCGCACCGAGTCGCTCTAAAGTATTTTTTGTTACGCCAAGCATTTCCTGTTTTGATTGATTGGAGTAGGTGATAAACCCACGCTCAAACCAGGCCGAACTTCCGGCAATATCGGTAAGGGCTTGCGCCACACCACCACCCGTGCATGATTCAGCGGTGACCAGCATATAATCATGCGCCTTAAGTGACATACCGACTTGTGCCGCAAGCGATTCCATTTATATGCTATATGCCACTTACAAGCCGCGCGCCAAATCATTTTGAATATCACTCACCGCTTCCAGGCCCACCGCAATCCGCAGCAAGCCTTCAGTGATGCCTGCAGCGGCGCGTGCTTCCAGGGTAATGCGGGCATGCGTGGTGGTGGCGGGATGGGTCAGGGTAGTTTTGGTATCACCCAAATTTGCGGTAATTGACACCAGTCGTGTGCTGTCAATCACACGCCAGGCCGCTTCTCTGCCGCCCTTTACCTCAAACGAAACAATCCCGCCACCCGTTCGCTGCTGCCGCATGGCCAGCGCATGTTGCGAATGCGATGACAAACCGGGGTAGTAAACCCGCGCCACATTTGGCTGCGCCTCCAGCCATTGTGCAACGGCCAACGCATGTGCGCTGTGTGCGTCCATGCGAATCTTGAGCGTCTCCATTCCTTTTAGAAATATCCACGCATTAAACGCGCTCATGGTGGGTCCGGCGGTGCGCAAAAATTGGTACACCGGCTCCATTATTTTTTTGCTTCCGAGTACTGCCCCTCCCAACACACGTCCCTGCCCATCCAGATATTTTGTGGCAGAGTGAATAATAATGTCCGCGCCCAGCTCCAATGGGCGTTGCAAGATGGGTGTACAAAAACAATTGTCCACCGCCAACAGAATGCCATGCCGTTTGGAAACAGATGCAATAGCGGCAATGTCAGAAATTTCAGTCAGGGGATTGGACGGCGTTTCCAGAAAAAATAATTTTGTGGCGGGTCGCACCGCCGCCGCCCACTCCGCTACGTCAGTCGCAGAAACGTAAGTGGTCTCCACACCAAATTTTTTCAAGATGTTATTGAACAGGTTAATCGTCGCGCCAAATACGCTACGTGAAGCCACAATGTGATCGCCACTTTTCAACAAACCCATACAGCACGCCAAAATTGCCGACATGCCAGAAGACGTGGCCACACACTGCTCCGCGCCTTCCAGAACCGCCAGGCGTTGCTCAAACATGGTGACCGTAGGATTGGTAAAGCGCGCGTAAATATTCCCCGGCTCTTCACCTATAAATCGTGCCGCCGCTTGTGCGGCACTGTCAAACACAAAGCTGGAGGTGAGAAACATCGCCTCGCTGTGCTCATTAAATTGGCTGCGCTCCGTACCGGCGCGCACAGCCAGGGTTTCCGGCGCATATGCAGGCGACGATTGATCTGATTTGGATTGATTAGTCATAACGATACTCCCGGCCAAACATTAACTCGATAGAAAATACTATGCTTCAAAAATTGGAAAGTCCAAATAATAAAAAACCCGGCAAGCTTGCGCTAAACCGGGCATGCCCGCTTTAGCTGTATTTATTATGCGCCCGCAAGCTGTTTCTCAAATCGGCGCAGTTGAAAACTAACATTCCTGAAGCGATGCTGTCAACCTGACTCCCACCGCTTCACTCAGTCATCTGCACTCACCACCAGGCCCAAATCGAGCTGCATATCTTCATCACCATCTTTTATTTTTCCGCCATCGCGCGCAGTTTCAAGGATATTAAGGTATTCCAGGGTAATGTCGCCCGTGATGTAATCGCCGTCAAAACAGGATGCTTCAAAGTATTTAATATTGGCATGAGGGCTCGCCATACGGATAGCCGCCTTAAGATCATCAATATCCTGATACACCAGTTTATCGGCTCCTATCTCGCGGCAAATTTCATCATCGGTACGACCTGTCGCAATGAGTTCGGTACGCGATGGCATGTCGATGCCATAAACATTGGGGAAACGGACGGGCGGAGCAGCCGATGCAAAATAGA